>NZ_RZPF01000030.1:0-16688 GCF_004022735.1 Mesorhizobium sp. M7A.F.Ca.AU.001.01.1.1 | reverse complement strand
GGCGGAGCGCTATAATGTGTTCCTGCTCGACCAGTTCGGCGTGCTGCACGACGGCACGCCGAACTGGTCGAGCAGGAACACATTATAGCGCTCCGCCAGCGGCCCGAGGCCGTCGAGACGTTCGATCGTTTTCGCGCTCATAGGAGTCCTGCCCGGCTTGCACCCATCAGCGCCAGCCGCGCCGTGCCGGCGGCGGCCTCGTCGGAAAGCGCGGGCAGGAAATCGACGCCGAGCCTGCGACGCCGGATTGCCGTCCAGGCCGGGTTCGCTGCCCCGCCTCCGACGCTCCTGACCGATATCAGCGTGGGCGCGCCGAGCTCGGCAAGCCTGTCATAGCCGAGCGCTTCGATCGCGGCGATGCCTTCGAACATCGCTTTCAGATAATCGGCGTCGTCCGCCGGCCGCGGCGCAAGGCGAGGCGGCAGCGCCGGATCGGCGATCGGAAACCGTTCGCCCGTGGCGGGAAGCGGATAGTAATCGAGGCCGGTGCCCGTCTCCGGGTCGATTGTCGCGCTGAGTTCGATGATACGGGCGAGCGGAAAGTGCTGGGCCAGCACCTTGCCGCCTGAGTTCGAGGCACCGCCCGCCAGCCAGGCGTTGCCGAGCCGGTGGCTGTAGATGCCGAAGCGCGGCGCCGAAATCGGCCGGTCGGACAGGATCTTGATGGTCAGCGAGGATCCCAGCGCAGTGACCCCGTCGCCGATCGCGGCGGCACCGGTCGCCAGGAACGAGGCGCAGCCATCCGTGGTGCCGGCGACGACGGCCACATCGCGCGGCAAGCCGAACAGTTCCCCGGCTTCCGCGGTGAGGGCGCCCGTGACCTCGCCCGGCACGATCACGCGCGGCAGCAACTCCATGCGCATTCCGGTCGCCGCGATCCATTCCGGCCAGCGGCGGGCCTCGACATCATAACCTGTCTTCAGGGCATTGTTCTCGTCGCTGACGTCGAAGCGGCCGGAGAAGTTTCCGGCAATCCAGTCGGCCTGATGCAGCACTGCCGCAATGCCCGGTAGATGCTGGAAGCGCAGGGCCTTGGCGAGGCCGGATGTCGCTCCGTGCGCTGCACTTGCAGCCGGCGCGGTGCGGGCGATCGCGGCCAGGATGTCGTCGTCATCGACCTTGTCGTTGTACATCAGCGGTTCGGCCAGCGGCAGCCCGGCGGCGTCGACCGGCAGCAGCGTGCCGGAGGTGCCGTCGACGGCGATGGCGCGGACCGCCGTGCGGTCGATGCCGGAAAGCAGCTCCGTCAGCGCCGCCTTGACCGCTTGCCACCACGCCGTGGGGGCTCGGCCATCGCCGCCAAACCTGTCGAGTGGAACGGCCGAATGCCCGGCTATGGAAAAATCAGGGCGCATGGCGACGGCGCGCGCACCTGATGTGCCAATGTCGATGCCGATGACAAGTGGCATCATGTCCATGCTAGCCGCCAGCCGCGTTGAGCTTCTGGCGATACTGCTCGGCGTCCCAGTTGACCAGCTCGTCATTCTCGGAAGCGGTGAGATAGTTCAGCCGCGCGGCGATATCGATGCGCGCCGTCACGTCGGCGAGGCAGCGTTGCATGGCATCGGCGCCGGCACTGGCGTCGCCGCGCATCAGCACGCCTGCGCCGGGAAACAGGATCGCCGCAGGCGACGTGCCCAGTCGTGCAACGACATCTGCCACGGCCTCGCCTGGCTTCGCCACGACGGAGCCCTGGCCGAGGAAGATGACGTGGTCCGGATAGAGGCTGCCGGCCTGCGCCATGCGGCGGCTCTCAGCGTCGAGCGCAACCGCATGCGCTTCGACATCGGCCGGCAATCTGTAGCCGCTGTCGCCGGCAAGCGCGGCCAAGGCGTCGAGGTCGGGTGCGGCGGTCGCGCGCGCCGGCCGGGCCAGCAATGACCTGATACGGCGCAGCAGAAGCTCCGCCCCGGCGACGGTTTCGGCAGCGACGACCAGCCCGTGATTGCCAAGGATCAGCACGTCGACACCAGGCCGCAGTTTTTCGGCAATGCCGCGTGCAAGCGGCAGGCCGGGCCGGAAATAGGGCACATAGGCCCATTCGATGCCATCGAGCCGCTTGGCGACCTCGGCCTCGCCATCGGCCTGCACGGCAAGCGAGATGGTGTCGACGCAATGGACATGCAGAACGACGCGCTGCGGCATCAAAGCGTGCACCGTGGTCTCGATCGATGGCCGCAGGCCGCGCGGGTTGAGCGCTGCAATGGTGAAACCCTGCGGCTGGTCGGCGGCGCGATCGCGCTGTTCGACGGCTTTCAGCAGCGGCGCCATCGCCACCGGCACCATGATGTCATCGACGAGCGCGTCTTTCAGCCAGGTGCCGGAGGCCTTGATCCACAGCGTGTCGCCGGCTTTCAGCGAGGTGTTGCCGCCTGCCGCCTGGGTGAGATGCGGGCTCCGCCCTATGCTGGCCGAAAGCGCCCGCAAGGCCGCCAGTTCCTGCGCGTCAGCTTCGGTCGCCATGGCGCTTTTCCTCCAACGGCTCGGCCGTGTCCTGCGCGAAATCCCGTTGCCGGGATCGAATTGGCGCTGATATCGCAGAAACGAGTGATCTACGTCAATAGTGATCTACTGTCATCAAACACGCTTGCAATCCGACTAATGTTGAGTAAGTTACGCCAATTGCCATGGAAAATGGCATCCGGGAGGAAAGAATTGAGCGACTCCGGCCGTCAGCGTCAGATCGTCGAACTGTTGCGGGATCGTCCGTTCGCTTCGGTGCGCGAGTTGCAGGAGCGGCTTGGCGTTTCAGCCGCGACGGTCAGGCGCGATATCGACAGGATCGACGAGGCCGGCGAAGCGCGGAAGGTCTATGGCGGCATCTCGGCGCTCGACGGCGCTTCCCAGGCCGGTGTTGCCTACGCCAGGCCCTACGACGAGAACCGCGACCTTGCGGTCGAGGCCAAGCGGCAGATCGCCGCTCTCGCGGCGACCATGGTGCGCGACGGCGACGCCGTCATCGTGCATGGCGGCTCGACCTGCTTCCATCTGGGCGTCAAGCTCGCCGAGCGCAACATCCGCCTCTACACCAACTCGATGCCGCTGGCGGCCTATCTCAGCGACCACGGCCATTGCAGCCTGACGGTTGCGGGCGGTGATCTGCATCGCGAACCCGGCATCATCCATTCGCTCAGCCAGGCCGTGCCCTTCTATGCCTCCAAGTTCTTTCTCGGCGCGCAAGGCCTTGGCCAGGAAGGCGTGATGGAATCGCACCCGCTGCTGGTACGCTCGATCGTCGATCTCAGCCTTTGCGCCGACCAGATCGTGGTGCTGGCCGACAGCCGCAAACTGTCGATCCACGCGCGCAATGTCGCGCTGCCGCTTTCCCGCATCGGCACGCTGGTCACCGACGACGGTCTCTCCGACGCCGATGCGCGCATGCTGGAGGACGCCGGCGTCATGGTGCGGATAGCCTCGGGAGCCATCCAGTGAAGGTGGCTGTCCTCGATTTCGGCAAGACCAATTCGAAGCTGTTCGTCTTCGGCCAGGACGGGCGGATCATCGACGAGCGCCGGACACAGCCGAAATGGATGCGCCAAGGCGGCTTCAGCGTGCTCGACGAGGCGGCGCTCCACCATTGGGCGCTCAGCGCCGTTGCCGATACGGTCGACGGTCATGGAGTGGAAGGGGTCATGGTGTCGGGCCATGGCTGCACCTTTGCCTTGGTCGACGAAGCGGCGCTGACGCATCCGATCCTCGACTACGAGCAAGAGCCGCCGGCCGAGATTGCCGCGCGGATCGATCGCCGCATTCCGGACTTTTCGGAGACCTTTTCGCCGCGGCTGCCGCTCGGCTTCAACTACGGCCGCCACATGCTGTGGCTGCAGGAGGTCGATCCCGACGCGTTCGCTACGTCGAAATCGATCCTCGGCTATCCGCAATACTGGAGCTGGCGCCTTGGCGGGCGGGCGGTCTCGGAAGTGTCCTATCTCGGCTGCCATTCGCATCTGTGGGCGCCGCGGAGCCAGGACTTTTCCTCGCTGGTCGACGCGCAGGGCTGGCGTGACCGGATGCCTGGCTTCGAGCGCGCCGGCACCGTTATCGGCGAGCACCGCCTCGGCGCTGCGGCGCGACCGATCGCCATCCACAACGGCGTCCATGATTCGAATGCGGCGCTCTATGCCTATCGCCGGCAGGAGCTTGGCCCGGTCACCGTCGTTTCGACCGGCACCTGGGTCGTCGTGCTCAATCCGGATTGCCCGCTCGACACGCTCGACCGGGATCGCGACATGCTGGTCAATGTCGATGTCGGCGGCGGCCCGGTGCCGACCATTCGCTTCATGGGCGGACGCGAATTCGCAACCATCAGCGGCGGCTGGCAAGGCGAGATCGCCGGTCCGGTGGTGCAGCGGGTGATCGATGCCGGCATCATGGCGCTGCCGAGCTTCGCGCCAGGCGGGCCGATGCCCAGTCAGTCCGGCCGGCTGGTGGGGCGCATGCCCGATGCCGGGGAACGCGCGGCCACCGCGCTGCTCTACGTCGCGCTGATGGTCGATCTGTCGCTCGACCTCATCCATTCGAACAACACGGTGATCGTCGATGGCGGGCTGAACACAGGCGGTGTGTTGGCCGGACTGCTGGCGCAGGTGCGTCCCGGCCAGGCTTTCCTGCAGGGCGCCACGCTGGAGGGCAGCGCCACGGGTGCAGCGGCGCTCGCCTTCGAGAGCGTCGGGCGCGAATTCGCCGCCGAAGTTCCAGAGCCGGTGCACGCGTCGCGTTTCACCGGGTTGGCAGGCTATCGCAGCAACTGGCGTGACGCCACGATGGACCAGAGCGTCGCCGGTGCGGCAGTGGGAGGCGCGCGATGAGTGCGATTGCCCAGGCTGAGACGGCGCGCCAGCCGGTGCTGGAGATGCGCCACATCTCCAAGACGTTCGGCGCGATCCGTGCCTTGCACGATGTCTCGCTCAGCGTCCATGCCGGGGAGCTGCACGCCCTGATGGGCGAGAACGGCGCCGGCAAGTCGACATTGATGAAAGTGCTTTCAGGCGCCTATCGGCCGGATGCCGGCGGCGAGATCCTGATCGACGGCATGCCGGCTGCGACCGGCGATCCGATCAAGGCGCGCGCCAGCGGCGTCGCGGTGATCTATCAGGAGCTGTCGCTGGCGCCCAATCTGACGGTGGCGCAGAACATCTTCCTCGGCAACGAGCCGCGACGCTTCGGCATCGTCGATCGCGACCAGTGCACCCGGCGCGCCAGCGAGATCATCAAGCGGCTCGGCGTTTCCTTTTCGGCCCGCGACATGGTCTCCAGCCTGTCGCTCGGCGAGCGCCAGCTGGTCGAGATCGCCCGCGCGCTATCGACCAATGCGCGCATCATCGTCATGGACGAGCCGACCACGTCGCTGACCTCGCGCGAGACCGACCGGCTGTTCGAGGTCATCGCGACGCTGAAATCGCAAGGCATCGCCATCATCTACATCAGCCACCGCATGGAAGAGGTCTACCAGCTTGCCGACCGCGTCAGCGTGCTGCGCGACAGCGGTTATGTCGGCACGCTCGAGCGTGCCGACCTCAGTGCCTCGCGCCTCGTCTCGATGATGGTCGGCCGCGATTTGTCGGCTTTCTACAAGAAGGATCATCGGCCGCCGGATGAAAAGCGCGCGGTGGCGCTCTCGGTGCGCGCCATGTCCGACGGCCGTCTCCTGAAAAACTGTTCGTTCGACCTGCACAAGGGCGAGGTGCTGGCGCTGGCGGGTCTGGTCGGTTCCGGCCGCACAGAGCTTGCGCGGCTGATCTTCGGCGCCGACAGGCACATTTCAGGCACGCTGGAACTCGACGGCAAACCTGTAACCATCGGCTCGCCGCGCGAGGCGCTCGATGCCGGCATCGCCTATCTGACCGAGGACCGCAAGGAACTCGGCCTGTTCCTCGACATGTCGATCTCCGACAATATCAGCATGGGCGTGCTGGCGCGGGATTCGCGCGCCGGCGGCTTGCGCGACTTCGCGGCCGCCGAAAGGCGTGCTTCCAAGGCCGTTGCCGATCTCTCCATCCGCACCAGTTCGGTGCAGGCCAATGCCGGCTCGCTGTCGGGCGGCAACCAGCAGAAGGTGCTGCTCGCCCGCCTGCTCGAGACCGAGCCGAAGGTCGTCATCCTCGACGAGCCGACCCGCGGCGTCGATGTCGGAGCGAAATCGGAAATCTACCGGCTGATCGACAATCTCGCCAAGCAGGGCATCGCCATCCTGATGATCTCCAGCGAACTGCCCGAGGTGATCGGCGTCGCCGATCGCGTGCTGGTGATGCGCGACGGAAAGATATCGGGCGAGGTGACGGCATCGCAAGGCGAACCGCTAAGCCAGGAGGAAATCATGGAACTTGCAACGGGAGCGGCTCAGCAATGACCGACAAGGCGACCGAGATCAGCGCAGGCGGCCAGGCCACCGGCACGAGCCGACGGTTGCGCACGGCTTTCGCTGCCCTTGGCATGCTGCCGGTGCTGATCCTGCTGGCGGCCGGCTTCCAGTTCCTGAACCCGCGCTTCCTGACCGAGACCAACCTGTTGATCGTCACCCAGCAGTCGTCGATCAACATCGTGCTGGCGGCCGGCATGACCTTCGTCATCCTCACCGGCGGCATCGACCTGTCCGTCGGCGCCATCCTCGCCGCATCGGCGATGGTGGCGGTGATCGTATCGCTGGTGCCGGACTGGGGTTTGCTCGGCGTGCCGGCGGCCATTCTGGTCGGCCTCGGCTTCGGCCTCATCAACGGGCTGCTCATCGCCTACATCAAGCTGCCGCCCTTCATCGTCACGCTGGGTTCGCTGACCGCGGTGCGCGGTGTCGCCCGCCTGCTCGGCCAGGACACCACGGTGTTCAATTCGGACCTGCCGTTCGATTTCATCGGCAACGGTTCGCTGTTCGGCATCCCGTGGCTGGTCATCATCGCACTGTCGGTGGTGGTGCTGTCCTGGCTGGTGCTCAAGCGCACCGTGCTCGGCACCTGGATCTACGCCGTCGGCGGCAATGCCGAAGCGGCGCGGCTGACCGGTATCAAGGTGCCGCTGGTGCTGCTCTTCGTCTATGGCGTTTCCGGCCTGCTGGCCGGCCTCGGCGGCGCCATGTCGGCGGCCCGGCTCTACGCCGCCAACGGCTTGCAGCTGGGCCAGTCCTACGAACTCGACGCCATTGCCGCGGTCATTCTCGGCGGCACCAGCTTCGTCGGCGGCGTCGGCTCGATCTGGGGAACGCTGATCGGCGGCCTGATCATCGCGGTGCTCTCCAACGGGCTCATCTTGGCCGGTGTCTCGGACATCTGGCAGTACATCATCAAGGGATTGGTCATCATCGTGGCGGTCGCCCTCGACCGCTACAGGCTCCAGGCAGGAGCAAGAACGTGATTGACCTTAGTCGCCGGCGTCAACGACCGGTTTGTGTAACGCACCGTGAGAGGCGCGGGGCAATCGGAGGAAAGCAATGAAGACCATCGCCAAACTGCTCTGCGGCGTCGCACTCGCGTCGCTCGCCATCGCGCCTGCTTCGGCCAAGGACCTCAACAAGGTCGGTATCTCGGTCGGCCTGCTCGGCAATCCCTTCTTCGTCGCCACCATCAAGGGCATCGAGGACGCGGCCAAGAAGATCAACCCGAAGGTCGAGGTGACCTCGGTATCGGCCGATTATGACCTGAACAAGCAGGTCTCGCAGGTCGATTCGTTCATCGCCGCCGGTGTCGACGTGATCATGCTCAATGCCGTCGACGCCAAGGCGATCGCGCCGGCGGTGAAGAAGGCACAGGCCGCAGGTATCGTCGTTGCCGCCTTCGACGTTTCGGCGCCGGGCGCCGACGTCACCGTGATGACCAACAACGTCAAGGCCGGCGAAGAGGCCTGCCAGTACCTGGTCGACCACACCGGCGGCAAGGGCGACTACGTCATCCTCAACGGACCGGCATCGTCGTCGATCCTGGAGCGGGTGAAGGGCTGCAAGAACGTGCTTTCGCAGCATCCCGACATCAAGATCCTCTCCGACGACCAGAATGCCGAAGGCTCGCGCGACGGCGGCCTGAAGGTGTTCCAGTCGCTGCTCACCCGCTTCGACAAGATCGATGCGGTGTTTGCCATCAATGACCCGACGGCGATCGGCGCCCAGCTCGCTGCCAAGCAGCTCAACCGTTCGGAGTTCATCTTCACCGCCGTCGACGGCGCGCCCGATATCGAGAAGGAACTCTCTTCCGGCACCTCGATGATCAAGGCCTCGGCCTCGCAGGATCCCTATGTGATGGCCGGCCAGTCACTGACGATGGCGGCCGAGCTGCTGGCCGGCAAGAAGCCGGCGGAGCCGACCGTTCTGCTCGACCCGAAGCTGATCACGGCCGAGAACCTGAAGGACTACAAGGGCTGGACCGCAGCCCGCTAAATTCTTCCAAGACCGGTGCGGCCGGGATGACCCGGCCGCACCTTGTCAGCACCGGAGACGATGATGTCGCGTATTGGAATCCATTCTTTCGTCTGGTCGGCGAGCTCGGCTCAGGCCGATCTGGAGCGCACGCTGGCCAACACCAGGGAGGCCGGCTTCGATCTCATCGAATTCTCCTATCTCGACCCCGCCGATGTCGACATCGGCGGGCTCGCCAGGCGCATCGCCGATCTTGGCCTCGGCGTGGCGATCAGCATCGGATTGCCTGTTGACGGCGATATTTCGAGCGCCGACAGGGCGATTGCCGCGCGCGGCGTCGAAATCCTCAACGATACCATCGCGCTGACGCGTGACCTCGGCGGCCGGAAGGTCGCCGGCATTCTCTCGACCAGCCACGGATTGCAGGTCGAGGCGCCGACGCGCGATCAATGGCAGCGCAGTGCCGGCACGCTGGCCAAGGTTGCCGAAACAGCCAAGGCGGCCGGCGTCACGCTCAACCTCGAGATCGTCAACCGCTTCGAAAGCAATCTGCTCAACACCGCCGCGCAAGGACTGGCCTTCATCGAGGACACTGGCTCGGACAACATCTTCCTGCATCTCGACACGTTCCACATGAACATCGAGGAGGCCGATGTCGGGCTGGCCATCCATCAAGCCGCGGACAAGATCGGCTATGTCCATATCGGCGAAAGCCATCGCGGCTTCCTCGGCACCGGCAATATCGATTTCGCCGCGATCTTCGATGCGCTGACGGCGATCGGCTACAGCGACGATCTCAGCTTCGAATCCTTCTCTTCGGAAATCGTCGATGAGCACCTGTCGAAGAAGACCGCCATCTGGCGCAATCTGTGGACGGACAACATGGCGCTGGCCAAGCACGCGCGCGCCTTCATCGGGCTCGGGCTGGAGACGGCAAGGCGCAAGGCGGAACTCGTTTCGGCGCGCCACAAACCCTGACCCGCCCGTCGAGAGGGCGCGGCGTGCGCCGCATGGCAGGGCTCTGACTTCAAATCAACAAACGGCCTTATGGCAGCCAGTGCTGGCAGCTTTTGCGCCGCCAGCTTTTTCGCGATAGGAATTTTTTCTTGACTCGGTGACCTCAGCTATGGTACATTTTTGCCTATGGTGCTGATTTGCGCCAGTGACCCGCCGCACAGGCGGGTTTTTGTTTGATGCACCGTCAGCCAAGGTGCCGGCCGTATGGCGGCGGCATTGCTCGCGGCAGGTGCATCGGTTATCTGACCGGCCAGGCAAACAGCGCCACGCAATCCCCAAACGGAGTTCAGCACATGACACGCGAGACAATCCTCAAATTCGGCACCGTCGAACACGCGGACGCAGGCGATCTGGCTGGCTGGATCGTCGTCGAGGGCAGGCCGACCATGCAAACCGCCGTCCAGCACACGACCGAGGACGGCAAGGTGTTGTCGGGCACCTGGCGGGCGACACCCGGCACCTATCACGCCACCTATACCGACTATGAGTTCGTGCACATGATCGCCGGCCGCATCATCATCACGCCGGACGGCGGCACGCCGGTCGAGGTCGGCCCCGGCGATGCCTTCGTCGTGGAAGCGGATTTCAAGGGAACCTGGAAGATCATCGAGCCGGTGACGAAGCATTTTGTCGTGCGGGTCGGCTGAAGCGGGGTGATCCGTCTGGCCGCGCCATCGCGGCGAGTGCTCAAGCGAAGCTTTTTCGTGCCTCCGGGGGCCTTTTGGAGGCCATCCCACCGACATCGCCTGGGTGTCGCCGATGGCTCGGAGGAGGTGCGCTGACCTGGGCGCGGTAAGCGTATTCGCTGATCTCTGCATTCGCCGGGGCCTCGGCCAGGCCACTCCTCGGACTCCGGTCATTGGGTCATGAAGGCGTCTGCGGCGTCATCCAGACGGTCGGCCTCGACATGAATGATACGGCACTCGCCAGCCAAGCGCCCTCTCATCGGTGCTTGCCGGCCAGGTATCCTTGATAGACCGGATTGATCCCCTAGTTCTTTCGGGGGCGCGGCAATCGCGAGGTTGCCTCGGGGGCAGCGGCGGTTCGCGCCGTTCTGACTGCACGCCGCGGAAAGACGGTTGGACCGACGCATCCATGGAGGTCGTCGTGCGTCAATCGCGTGGATTCACCTGTGCGTATTTCGTCTTAGCTTGCTCGATCGCGGTAGTTTGCGCAGGAGCTGCAACCGGTGGTCAGCAAGGCGGAGGGCATGGCAACGGCGGCCATGGTTCTGGTGACCATGGGGGCGGTGGAGGTCATGACGCCGGCGGCAACCAGGGCGGCTCGCACAAAGGGACTGGCGACGACCCCGGCGGCTCCAGTTCGTCGGCGGACGACGGCGAGACCAGCACAAGCGGCACTACGACAGCCCCGGGGACTGTAGGTTCGGCCACCGCCACTGCTGTTGCGTCCGCAAGGGGCGGACAGTCGCTCGACCTCCCGGCCGCTCTCCAGCCTCCCAGCGACAGCAAAACTCAATCAACAGTCAGCCGAACCGAGGCGCTGCCGGGCGTCCCGGATAAAGTCGTTCGGGCCTGCCATGATGCCATCGAGTCGGCCGCCGCTCCGTTGGGGGCGACCAGCGTGCGCGTCACCAGCGCGGGCTTCGTACATCAGTTGAGTCGGGCGACGATCTCGGCCCCCATCGAGGTCAGCATCGACTATGCGCGGCAAGGCAGCGTGGAAACGCGGCAGGCGGCGATCCAATGCGAATTGGACGCGACAGGCAGCGTGATCGGCCTGACATAGCGCATCGCGCAGAACACTCTCGCTGATGAAGCAGGGTGAATTCGAGAGGCCATTCATCTTTGGCCGAAATGGCAGCAGGCCTCGGGTGCATTACGAAGGGGTGCGGGGCATCAAAAATGGCCTTCCACGGAAGCGACCGCGCAGTCGGAAATCACTGCGGTGTCACGTGTCTTGGCAAGAGCGAATAAGGAAGTGTGATCGAACGCACCCGGGTCATCCGCGAAGGGCTGCGAACCTTGCCAATCTTCTTGCTGACGGCCTTCACCTGGCTGGCTGCCGCGCGGCCAGAACGCGGCTTCAGGGGCGGTTCGATCTGCGCGCTGCGGCGCTCAGTCCTGAGCCTGTCGTTGTCCCCGCGCGCCGCAGCCAAGTCGCGGGCAAGAGAAACAGTGGCCTTGCGTTGCTCGTCCAGAGCCTCCTGAAGCTTAGCGACACGCACCAAAAGAGCTTGGGCGGCGGCTTCGCGCTCGATGCGTGCTCTGTCGAGATCCTTACGATTCATGACGGCTGTAGTACGTTCCCGTGCCAGGGCCTGTGCCGTCTCGGTTGCGGCCTGCTCGGCACGCTCTTTCGCTGAGACTGCCTTGGCTCGCTCCAGTTCAGCCGCCTGGCGCTCGATGCGAGCTTCTTTCAGCTCCTCAACGGCCGCTGCTGCTGCAGCGCGTTCTCGTGCGAGCGTTCGCTCCGTGTCAGCTGCGGTCCGCTCCACTTGTTGTCTCGCTGTGACCGCGTCGGTCTGTTCCTGCTCAGCCGCAGCCGTACGCTTCATGAGTGCGGCATTGGCCAGTTTCGCTTCGGCGAGATCGCCACGAAGCAGCTCCGTCTTCCGGCGCTCGTCGTCGAGTATGCCGCTCGCCTGCACCAGTGAAGCCTTGGCCGTGGCGCGATCCTTGGCGGCCTCGGTCTCAAGCTGTTCAATTTGGACGCGCGCTTGCGATAAATCGCGCGCCTGCCTTTGGGCTTGCTCCTGCTCGAGATGAGCAGCGGGCATCTCCTTAAGGACATAGCTGGCGCCCTCGCTCAGCATCGTGCCGGCCTCTCCCGCAATGCGCCGCAACGCGTCAAGGGTGCGGGCTGCCGCGAGTTCATTGCGCAACCGCTCCTCGCGCGCGTCATCGGCAGCTGCCATGCTTGCCCTCAGCGTGTGGATCTGCTTGCTCGCCTCGAGGAGCGCTCCCTGCAGAGCGGCGCTCCTGGCACGCTCGCCTTCCGCCGCCCGGTGCTCCTGGTCGGCCAATTGTCTCGCAGCGGCAGCCTGAGCACGATCCGTCCCGGTTTGCGCCTGGTTAGCCGTGAGATCCGGGCCAAGCAATTCGGCACTCGCCTGAAATCCCAGCGGGCGCGAAAGGTCTCGATGGGCCTGGTCTTGGGTTTGCGAGATGGCGGAAGCGCTTTCGACCCAGATTTGTCTCGTCATCGCATAGCCAATCGGCGCGGCCAGACAAATGGCGGCGAGACCCAAGCGCGATACAAGAACGATCGGCCTGCGAACGACAGGGTTTGAGGCAGGCGCCATGGCCGGGTCGGGATCTCTCAACTGAGCTGTGAAATTCAAACCGCGATCCGCAGCATAGGCCAACGGAGCAATTTTTGGCGGTGAAGCCTTATGGCGCAATTGGTTCCATGCCGACCCGCAAATCCGCTTCCCACGTTCCGCGATCGCGCTGATGGATGCTGCAAGCCGGCCAGACTGCACTCTGTTCGGTGCAGGAGCACCGGTCTCGACCACTGACGAGCACCCGCTGGGTTCGGATGTCGCGGCGAAATGTTCGATTCGCACTCCGAACCGAGAGTAGTTGGTATTTTGAGCCCGAACATCCAGGCCGACCGCATGCAAGGGGTTGGCAGCCTTGGAAGAAGCAGGCCCGACGACAAGTCCGTCCGGGCTTTCCCATTCCCAAGAAGCCTCGTCGGCGAAACCGGATCTGCCTTCGTCAAACGCTGCAAGGCGGCGCCGTCGCACTGCGGCAAGGATACGCCGGAGCACAAGATAGACGCCCACCGATGCAAGCGTCACCACTGCGCTCAGAATGGCCAGATTTACGTCGTTTGCATACATTTCGGCAAGATAATTTGGCATTGCCGTGCCCGTGCGTTCTGGGTGTATTGCCAAGTTCATAAAGCGATGTCTGGTCATTCGCCTTGGTATTCGCCAAGGCCTTACCGCTCTCGGAGCGTCGCTTTCTTCGGGATCCTTCTGGTCCTTGCGAATTGTTGCGGATGGCGGGGCGCCGGTCGCGTTCCGATAGATCGCCGCAGTTGATATTCCGTAGCGGGCAATGGCCGACCAAGGACGCATGCAGGGCTCTGAAACGCCGGTTTGCGCCTCTGCATAGCAACCTCGCGAGAGTTCGCCGGTGCGGACAATTCGCCATTTCCGGGCTTAGGACTGTCCATCATGAACTTTAAGCTAGGTCACAGCGCACCACGGTCAACCATCAGCTCCTAGTGATCCTGCAGGCAGCCTTCGGCCAGACAAAGGGCCATTGTAGTGCCCGCTCTTCGTAGTGAAGCTGATCGTTCCTTGTTCGGTGATGCATTCCCGCCGAGATTAGAATTCGTCGTACTGTTTCGCGAAAAGTACGACGTCAATTTGCTAAGCTGATGCAAAGCATGGTGATCCCGACAGGAATCGAACCTGTGACCTACAGATTAGGAATCTGCCGCTCTATCCTACTGAGCTACGGGACCACGCGGCCAGACACATAGCCGCTTCGGATCGTTTCGCCAAGAGGCCGGCCGAAGGCAATTCGGCCGGCTTTGCGCTGCCGCTGTCAGGCGGCCAGCGCGGTTTCAGCCAGTTTCACCCAGTAGCTCATGCCGTGCGGGATGACCTCGTCGTTGAAATCGTAGGCCGGGTGGTGCAGACCGGCGGTGTCGCCATTGCCGATGAAGATGAAGGCGCCGGGGCGGGCTTCGAGCATGTAGGAGAAATCCTCGCCGCCCATCACCGGCTGGATGCCGCGGTGGACATGGGCGTCGCCAGCGACACTCATCGCGACGTCACCGGCAAACACCGTCTCTTCCGCGTGGTTGAAGGTCACGGGATAATTCGCCTGGTAGTCAACCTCGATCCTGGCCCCGAACGCGGTCGCCAGCCCGTCGCAAATGCTGCGGATGCGCTCTTCGGACTTCTTGGCGATTTCTTTTCGCAAGGTGCGCACGGTGCCGGCGATTTCGGCGGTTTCGGGGATGATGTTGTAGGCATCGCCGGCGTGGAACTTGGTCACCGACACCACCACGGCCTCGACCGGATCGGTGCTGCGCGAGGCGATCGTCTGCAAGGCGCCGACCAGTTGGCTGGTGATGACGATCGGGTCGATCGTACCGTGCGGCATCGCCGCGTGGCCGCCCTTGCCGCGCACGGTGATGGTGAATTCGGCGGTCGCCGCCATGATCGGGCCCGGGCGAATGGCGAACTGTCCGACAGGCAGGCCCGGCATGTTGTGCATGCCGAATACCCTGGAGATGTCGAAACGCTCCATCATGCCGTCCTTGACCATCTCGTTGCCGCCGCCGCCGCCCTCTTCGGCCGGCTGGAAGATCACCGCCACCGAACCGGTGAAGTTGCGCGTCTCGGCGAGGTATTTGGCCGCACCCAGCAGCATCGCCGTGTGGCCGTCATGGCCGCAGGC
This sequence comes from Mesorhizobium sp. M7A.F.Ca.AU.001.01.1.1, assembly GCF_004022735.1. Lineage (NCBI taxonomy): Bacteria > Pseudomonadati > Pseudomonadota > Alphaproteobacteria > Hyphomicrobiales > Phyllobacteriaceae > Mesorhizobium > Mesorhizobium sp. M7A.F.Ca.AU.001.01.1.1. Next base: position 1,949 of record NZ_RZPF01000030.1, on the reverse strand, counting down.
ATGCATCTTGCCGGGGATGGTCGAGGCGTAGGGCTTTCCTGATATCTCGTTGAGCGGCAGCGCGTCCATGTCGGCGCGCAGGCCGATGGTGGGACCTTCGCCCTGGCGGCCGCGGATGATGCCGACCACGCCGGTCTTGCCGAGCCCGGTGACCACATCGTCACAGCCGAAAGCCTTCAGCTTCTCGGTGACGAAGGCGGCGGTCTTGAAGACGTCGAAGTTCAGTTCTGGCGTCTGGTGCAGATGCTGGCGCCAGCCGGCAACTTCGTCCTGCATTTCGGCGGCACGGTTCAGGATTGGCATGATGGTTCCATCTCGCTGTTGGGACGGCGGGTGTTGGCCGCTGCCTTGCAATTGTGATCGCCAGGCACTTTGCCATCTTGGCGTCACATAGAGTAAATAGCACCGCAACAATGGGGTCCGGGTTTTGAGGGTCGGACCATATGCTGGCGATCGCGTAATGAAATCTTACGGAGCCAGGGGCGACTACGGCAAGAGGCGATTTCGGATTTGATCATGCGGTACAGGCATTTCCTCAAACTATTCTCGGCTGGCACAATCGCGCTGTCGGTTGTGGCCGGGCCGGCGCTGGCCAATCCGGTGGTCGTGTTCGACCTCGGCAGCGGCAAGATCCTGCAGCATCAGGATGCGTTCAAGCGCTGGTATCCGGCATCGCTGAGCAAGCTGATGACCGCTTACGTCACCTTTCGGGCGATCGCGGCCGGCGAGGTACAGCTCGATTCGCCGATCAAGGTGACCAAACACTCCGCCGCCGAGCCGCCAAGCAAGATGGGCTTCAAGCCGGGTTCGGTGATGCGGCTCGACAATGCGCTGAAGATGATGCTGGTCAAATCGGCCAACGACATTGCCATGGCTGTCGGCGAAAATGTCGGCGGTTCGCAGGCGGCCTTTGCCGACCGGATGAACGCCGAGGCGACCCGGCTCGGCATGAACGGCACGCATTTCGTCAATCCGAACGGGCTCTATTCGCCGGATCAGTACACGACGGCGCGCGACCTCGCCGTGCTGGTGATGGCGATCCGCCGCGAATTTCCGCAATATGTGCCGTGGTTCTCGATCGAGGGCCTTGCCGTCGGCAAGAAGGCGATCCCCAACTACAATCTCTTGATCGGCCGCTATCCCGGCGCCGATGGCATGAAGACCGGTTTTGTCTGCCCTTCCGGCTTCAACATGATCGGTTCGGCGACGCGCAACGGGCGCACGCTGGTCGCGGTTGTGCTTGGCGAGAAGTCGGCGGTCACCCGCGCCGAGACGGCGGCAAAACTGCTCGATCAGGGGTTCGACACGCCTGTCGCCGGCTCGGCCACCGTCACCACGCTGGCGCCCTATGGCGACACGGTCTCACCCAACGACATGCAGGACGAGGTCTGCAAGAAGAAGACGCCGCAGGAGCAATCCGAGGCGCCGCCGGCCGCCGCCAAGAACGTGCCGAAATCACCCTATCAGGAAAAGCTCGACCATGTGCCGACGCTGGTTGCCGTCGGCCTTGGCGGCGCCACCGGTCCGGCGCCGAAGGCCATCCTCGACCAGGGCGCGCAGGAATTTGCCGATGTGCCGATCCCGAGCTGGCGGCCCGACAGGCCGGCACCGGCCGGCACCGGCCCGAAGATTGCCGGCTCCGCCGCGCAGGGCGACCAGCCGGTCAAGGTTGCGAACTAGCCAATGGGCAGCGGCTTCCCGATCCCAGTCTCGGTGCTGACCGGCTTCCTCGGCGCCGGCAAGACGACGCTGCTCAACCGGCTGCTCAAGGATCCGGCGCTGGCCGACACCGCGGTGATCATCAACGAGTTCGGCGAGGTGGCGATCGACCATTTGCTGGTCGAGCAGTCTTCCGACGGCATCATCCAGCTGTCGGACGGCTGCCTGTGCTGCACGGTGCGCGGCGAACTGGTCGATACGCTGGCCGACCTGGTCGACCGGCTGCAGAC
>NZ_RZPF01000310.1:0-7130 GCF_004022735.1 Mesorhizobium sp. M7A.F.Ca.AU.001.01.1.1 | reverse complement strand
ACGATGATGTGCTCAAGGCGCTGCCGACGATCGAGTTCGACGCGCCGCAAGGCAAGATCCGGGTCGATGCCAGCAACAACCACACGCTCTGCCATTCCTATGTCGGCAAGGCGGCCGCAGACGGCATCAGCTATGAGATCGCCAAGGATTTCGGGACGATCGCGCCGGCCACCCCTTACTGCAAACTGTAGGCGCTTCGGCAACAGCTCCAGGTAATCCTGACGGCGGCTTTGCCGCCGTCAGCTCGCTTGCGGCGCAGGCAGCCGCTCGCGCAATTCGTCGACAAGCACCCTGGTGTTTTCGGGATAGTCGATGGGCACGACGACGAGGTGCACGCCGCCGCCGGTGAAGGCCCGTTCCAGCGCCTGCCGCAAATCGGCGATCTCGCCAACTCTTGTCCCCTTGGCTCCGTAGGCCTCGGCATATCTGACGAAGTCGGGATTGCCGAAGGTCATGCCGAAATCCGGAAATTCGTCGACCGCCTGCTTCCAGCGGATCATGCCATAGGCATGGTCTTCGAGCAGCAGGACGACGAGATTGAGCTTGAGCCTGACGGCGGTCTCCAGTTCCTGGCTGTTCATCATGAAGCCGCCATCGCCACAGATGGCCATGACACGGCGCTGCGGATAGAGCAGTGCCGCCATCATCGCCGACGGCAAGCCCGCGCCCATCGTGGCCAGCGCATTGTCGAGCAGGATCGTGTTTGCCATGCGGGTGCGGTAGTTGCGCGCGAACCAGATCTTGTACATGCCGTTGTCGAGGGCAAGAATCCCATCCGCCGGCATCACGGCGCGCACGTCATGCACGATGCGCTGCGGCGTGAAGCGATCTTCGGTGGCGCGCGCGGCGATGCGGCTCAGAATGCCTTCCCGCAGCGGCAGCAAGGCCTGTGCATTGGGGACCTTGCCCTCGATGCGGTCGGCCAGCAGCGCCAGCGAAGGACCGAGGTCGCCGACGATTTCGGCTTGCGGGAAATAGACCTGCTCGACATCGGCTGAATGGTAGCCGACATGAATGACCTTCGGCCCCTTCGCCCCCATGATGAAGGGCGGCTTCTCTACCGTGTCGTGACCGACGGTGATGATCAGATCGGCCTGTTCGATGGCCTCGTGCACATAGTCGCGCTCCGAAAGGGCTGCCGTTCCCATATAGAGCTCCGTGCCGCCAGGCACGGTGCCCTTGCCCATCTGCGTGGTGAAATAGGGAATTTGCGTCCGCAGCACGAACTGGGCGACATCGGGAGTCACGCGCGGTCGCGACGCCGCCGCACCAAACATCAGCAGCGGACGCCTGGCTTCCATGATCATACGGGCGGCGCGATCAAGCGCGCCCGGGCTGGCCAGCGGCAGTTCGACCGGATGCGTTGGCACGAGTGCTACCGGTTCACACTCGGCCGCCGCAATGTCTTCCGGCAATTCAAGATGTACGGGGCCGGGACGCTCTTCCTGGGCGACACGGAAAGCTTCGCGAACCAACGAGGGGATCATCTTCGGCGAAACGATCTGACGCGACAGCTTGGTCAGCGGCTTCATCGCCGCGACGATGTCGACGATCTGGAAGCGCGCCTGCCGGGATGACAGGATGCCTTTCTGGCCGGTGATCATGATCATCGGCATCGCGCCGAGCAGCGCATAGGCCGAACCGGTCGAAAGGTTGAGCGCGCCCGGGCCAAGCGTGGTGATGCACACACCCGGCTTGCCGGTAAGCCTGCCATAGGTGGCGGCCATGAAAGCGGCTGCCTGCTCGTGGCGGGTCAGGATCAGCTGGATCGAGGAGCGGCGGATGGATTCGACGATATCGAGATTTTCTTCGCCCGGAATGCCGAAAATCCGCTCGACCCCTTCGTTCTCGAGGGCCGCGACGAACAGATCCGAACCTTTGGTCATGACCACCTCTCCCGCAACATTCCGTCGGCCACCTTCATATGGCATCGGAACGCGACGCCTCAAAGAGGCATCTTCGGCTGCGGGTCAGAGGCGCGCGTTGCAACTCGCCGCTTTCGGCGAGGCGAAAAGTTCCTTCGGCGCAGACCATTGGCTGATCGGTGCGCCGCGCGTGCCGGTGATCAGCGAACGCAGTTCTGACAGATAGGTCTGCACGAAGAACGAGGTCTGGCTTTCCAGCGGCGTATAGGGACCCGGCCGGTAGGCGCGCGACATGATGCCGTCGGCATTGTCCTCGGTGATCTTCTTGTCCTGCACCGTGGTGACGTCCCACATCCAGCTGATCGCATCGGCGTCGATGTCGCCATCGGCGTCCTTGTCGACGAGCCAGGTCAGAATGACGTCGGTTTCCGTGGCGCTGCGCGGTATCATCTGGAACAGCGTGACATAATCATTGGCAGCACTTGCAAACGACAGGCGTCCGAGGCGGAAGCCGCTTTCGCCACCATCATAGGCGTGACGGCCGCCCATCAGGCATGAGACCCCCTCACCTGTATTGGACAGCGTGTTGCGGCCGGATCCGATCGGCTTGCGGTGCATGGCAAACGGCATCGTGTCGAGGTCGCCAGCCTGCCACGCGCCCTTGTGGAACTCGGCATCGCCGATGACGCTGTGCCAGGCCTCGATTTCATTCTGCCACTCGACCGCCTTGTCGGCGTCGCGGGTCGCGGTCACTTTGACATGGCCGTTGACGCGGTAATATTCGGGGTGGGCCGGCCGGCAGTGATAGCATTCGAGGAAGTTCTCGAGCACCAGCTTCCAGTTCGCCTTGGTGAGATAGTTCTTGCGCGCGACGATGCGTGCACGGTCAAGGCCGTTTTCGCGCAAGCCGCCGGTCAGCCCGTCCGCGACAGGCTGGATGTCGGGCAGCGAATTGGCATCAAGGCCGCAGAACACGAGGCCGCCGAAACTCTTGCAGGGTACGCGGTGCAGTCCCAGCGCTTCCGGATCGACGCTTTCCGGTAGATCCTGCCGTGACTGCAACTCGCCGGTCAGCCTGAACGACCAGGCATGGTAGGGGCAGACCAGAAGCTTGCCGCGACCATCCTTGGCGCAGAGCCGCGAGCCGCGATGGGTGCAGACATTGTAGTAGGCCGCGATGTCCTCCTCGCCGTCGTCGAAGCGCACGACGATGATCTCCTCGTCGAAAAGCTGGCGCACGATGTAGCGGCCTTTTTCTGGGACCTCGCTGGCATGGGCGACAAGCATCCATTGACGCGGAAACCACAAGTCCCGTTCCAGCGCGAAGATGGCAGGGGCCGCGTAGAAGGCCTGTTCCAGCGACCAGTCCGGACGTTGCCGGTCGATCAGCCTGACGGTCTCGCTTCTGTCGATAGGCTGGCTGTTCGATGTGTAGGCCTGCACGGCAAACACCTTTCTGCTCGCTGGCGTTCGAATGACGTTTCGATAGAGTGTGCGATGCGGAAAGGCTTGCAGCAAATACAGAAATGATAGACATTCATATCGAAAAGGCATGAAAGCAGGTTTGGATCGTGAAAACCCTCAAGACATCGCTTCCCCTGCTGAACGCCATGGTCGTCTTCGAGGCTGCCGCCAGGCATGGCGGGCTGACGCTGGCCGCACAGGAGCTCAACATCGCACAATCGGCGGTCAGCAGGCATGTCGCCAATCTCGAGCGCCAGCTGTCGGTCGAGCTGTTCACGCGCAGAGGCAACCGCGTCGCCGTCACCGGGGCCGGCAACACGCTGGCCGAAGCGATCCGCGAGGGTCTCGGCACCATCAGGCAAGCGGTCGAGGATTTGACCGCGCACGACAGCGATACATTCGTGGTCGGCTGCAGCCACGACTTCGCGCAGGCATGGCTGATGCCGCGCTTCGGCCTCATCACATCGCAGGTTGCCGATGGCCGGGTGCTGCTGCAGACATCCACCGACTACAGGGATTTCGACCAGCCTGAAGTGGCATTGTCGATCCGTTTCGGCGAAGCCGGGCAATGGCCCGACTTCGTGACCGAAAAACTGCTCGAGGGTGAGTGGTTCCCGGTTTGCGCGCCGGCGTTCCTGGCGCGTTATCCGGCGCTCGCCTCGGAAGAGCCTGAGGCTTTCCTGGCAGTGCCGCTGCTGCATCAGGTGACGCCGCCGGGCGCGATCGACAGTTGGCAATCGTGGGTCGGAACCGACCGGAAACTCGACGGACCTCGGTTCACCGGCTACATGTCGATGATACACGAAACCATCGCCGGGCGCGGCGCGGCGCTCGCCTGGGCGGGATTTGCCGACGAGCATCTGCGCCGCGGCCAGCTCGTCCGGCTGACCAAGACCTCGCGGCGCCACGCCGGCTCCTTCCACATCGTCATGAGGAAGAACGCCGGCCCGGTTGTCAGGGCGGTGGCGCAGGCGCTGCTCGGCAGCGTCGGCGACAGCTTGCAGGCAAGCGCCGGGGGCAGCTGACGATCAGGCCTCGCGACCAAACCGCGACGCCTCGTGACGCGCGCCCCAGGCCGGCATGGCGGCCTCGATCTCGGCTTCCGACTTGAAGGCGTTGGAGGCGTAGCGATCGACACGGAACCGCTCGACGGAAACGAACGGGGTCTGCCCGAGAACCAGTTCGCAAGAGAGCCGGCCAAGACCCGGTCCATGGGTGACGCCGCTCTCATTGTCGCCACCGACGACCACGATATTGTCGCTGCCGGGGACTTTGCCGACGATAAGGTTGTTGTCGGGCGTGTAGCACGGCACGCCTTGCGCCCAGCTCGCGATCGTCGAACCGCGCAGCGGCGGGAACACCGTCTGCAACTCGGCAAGCTCCTGCTCGGAGGTTTCCTGCATCAGCCCGATATTGTGCGGCTGGCCGGGTTCGATTTCGCTGTCGTTCGTCTTGTTGAGAGGTTTGTAGTGCCGGCCGGTTCCCCACATTATGGCGCCGAATGTCTCGCGCAGCCACAGCCGCAATTCGCGGCACTGGACGGTGGGAATGGTCGATGGCAGCCCACGGTCGTCGGTGACGATGCGCGTTGCAACGACGCGCAGCAGCGGCAACTGCCAGCCAAGGCCTGACAGGACCTGGTTGTTCCAGGCGCCGGCGGCAACAATCACGCCATCAGCCTCAAGACCGCCCTGGTCGGTCTCGATCGTCACCCGGTCGCCGGCATCATGGACGGCAGTCACGCGTGTGTTGCTGCGGAAGACGCCGCCGAGCTCGCTGATCTGGCCGGTCAGCACCCCCATCGCCAGCTTGGTGTCGAGCTGGATGCCGTGCGGATTGTAGGCCGCCGAATGGACCCGGGCCGGATCGATGAGGCCCTGCATCTTCTGCCCGATCTGCACGGCGTCCAGGTCCTGCATTTCCGGCGGCGCATAGGGAGAATCCAGCACCGGGCGGACGAAGCGTTCGCGCCCGTCCTCGGTCAGCGCCATGATCAAGGTGCCGTTCGGCCGATAACCAATCTCGGCGCCGACCTCGTGCAGCCTGCGATAGAAATCGAGGCCATATTGCTGCAGCTGAAAGCCCTCTTCACCGAGCGGGATCATGCCGGCGGACCAATGGGAGACGAAGCCAGCACCGGCGCTTGTGGTTGCGGCACCCGGCTGGCCGGCATCGATGACCGTCACCCGGCGCACGCCGGACCGCAGCAGATGGAAAGCCGCGCTGCAGCCGATGATGCCGCCGCCAATCACCGCGATATGCCTGCTATCGCTGCCGCCATGGCTTCCGTTTGAACTCATCTTTGTTCTCCCTTTTGCCGATGTTCCGGTCGGAGCGACATACAGCGACGGCGACCATACAGGCTCGTCCCGGACTGTCTAGACACATGTGTCTGTGGCCTGATACTTGATGCGCACTGCATCTGGATCACACGTCCGGAACGCCGCTTGATCCGGCTTTCCGTTGTGTTGTGTCGCCGAGAGAGCGAGGAAAAAGTGAGCGTTTCGACAGCCGCCCAGGCCATTTTCGACAGTGAAATCATATGGGACGCGCATTCCGGCTTCATGCCGGACCCGGCGGCGGACCTGAACAATCTGCAGATCTGGCGCGACGCCGGCATCGACTATCTGTCGATCGATGTCGGCTTCGACCTGTTGCCCTGGGAGCAGACCGTGCGGACGCTCGCAAATTTCCGCCACTGGATCCTTGCCAATCCCGAGCACTACACGCTGGTCTCCTCCGTCGCGGAAATCCGCAAGGCCAAGCTTGAAGGCAAACTGGCGATCACCTTCGACATCGAGGGCATGAACGCGCTCGACGGCCGCGTCGAGATGGTCGAGTTCTATCACCATCTGGGCGTCCGCCAGATCCTGTTTGCGTACAACAGGAACAATCTGGCCGGCGGCGGTTGCCACGATGTCGAGACCAGCCTGACGGCGTTCGGCCGCGAGGTCATCGACGAGATGAACCGTCTCGGCATGTTCGTCGACGTCACCCACACCGGCTATCGCACCTCGATGGAGGTGATGGAATACTCCAACCGGCCAGTCATCTTCTCGCACTCCAACGCCAAGGCCTTGTGCGGCCATGGCCGCAATATCACCGACGAGCAGATCAAGGCCTGCGCGCGCACCGGCGGCATCGTCGCGATCGTCGGGCTCAATCGTTTCCTGGGAGAGGGACGCACGGACTCGGACAGGCTGGCTGACCACATCGAATATCTCGTCGACCTGGCTGGCCCAAATCATGTCGGCATCGGACTGGACTACGCCTTTCCGGTTGATGTCAAAGGCATCGACCGCATCATTTCCGACAATCCGCAATTCTGGCCCAAGAGCGAATATCCGGAGGGGGCGACGACCTACGCGGCTCCAGGTCAGATGCGCGAACTGACCGAGGTTCTTCTGCGCCGCGGCCAGTCCGAGCAGACCGTGCGCGATGTCCTGGGCGGCAATTTCATGCGCCTGGCGGCTGAAATCTGGAAGTGAGCGGCGGCCGAGAGGCCTATCTCCGCTACAGCTCTTGATCCAGGCCCCACCGAATGGCGGGCCAGGCCATATCGTCTGCGCGATCACATTCCGCCCGTGACTTGCCCAAGTCGACGCGCCGGCGGCGGTCGGAACAGATGTCGAGATTTTCCGCAAGATCGTCCGTATCCAAGATTCGGACGTGCCGGCAAAATTTTCGCTAGACATAGATGTCTATTATTAGCAGTTTTAGCGGACCGACACATTCGGCCCGGCTTGGAGAATGGCCTGCGGCCTGAAAACAAGACAACGAAAACAGCTGAGGGGTAGAGCC
>NZ_RZPF01000309.1:0-7138 GCF_004022735.1 Mesorhizobium sp. M7A.F.Ca.AU.001.01.1.1 | reverse complement strand
CCCCCAAGGAGTTTTCCCCAGACATGTCGATCCAGACTATCGAGGACACCAAGGTGAAGGCCTTTCCCGCCAAGCCGGCGGAGGTCATCGCCTTCACTGCCAAGGCACGGCGCCGCTTCGAGCCGCTCGCCATCGCCGGCAAACTGGCGAGCGCGCTGGTGCCGCCCATCATCGTCATCGCGCTGATGCTGGTCGTCTGGCAGATCGCCTGTTCGTCGCCGACATCGAGCCTGCCGCCGCCGACCCAGGTGTGGAACGAGGCCTACGACCTGATAGCGCATCCGTTCTTCGACAATGGCCCGCAGGATATAGGTCTGGCCTGGCGCGTGCTGATCTCGCTGCAGCGCGTCGCCGTCGGCTTCGGCCTGGCGGCGGTCGTCGGCGTCGCGCTCGGTGCGCTGGTCGGCCAGTCGATCTGGGCGATGCGCGGCCTCGACCCGGTGTTCCAGATCCTGCGCACGGTGCCGCCGCTGGCCTGGCTGCCGCTGTCGCTGGCGGCGTTCCGTGATTCCAGCCCGTCGGCGATCTTCGTCATCTTCATCACCTCGATCTGGCCAATCATCATCAACACCGCGGTCGGCGTGCGCAACATTCCCGAGGACTACCGCAACGTCTCGCGCATCCTGCGGCTCAACCAGTTCGAATTCTTCGTCAAGATCATGGTGCCGGCCGCCGCGCCTTACATCTTCACCGGCTTGAGGATCGGCATCGGCCTGTCCTGGCTCGCCATCGTCGCCGCTGAAATGCTGACTGGCGGCGTCGGCATCGGCTTCTTCATCTGGGATGCGTGGAACTCGTCGCGGCTGCCCGACATCATCGTCGCGCTCGCCTATATCGGCGTCACCGGCTTCTGCCTCGACCGGCTGGTCGCGGCGGTCGGCGCCTTCGTCACCCGCGGCACAACGGCAAAGTGAGGAGAGGGGCGATGACGGCCTATCTGAAGCTCGACCATATCGACAAATCCTTCACGCGTGGTGCCCAGGTCAGCGAGGTGTTGAAGGACATCAGGCTGACCATCGACAAGGGCGAATTCGTCTCCATCATCGGCCATTCCGGCTGCGGCAAGTCGACCCTGCTCAATCTGATCGCCGGGCTGACCAAGGTGTCGGCCGGCGCCGTGCTGCTCGAGGACAAGGAGGTCGACAGCCCTGGACCGGAACGCGCCGTGGTGTTCCAGAACCACTCGCTGCTGCCGTGGCTGACCGTCTACGAAAACATCAACCTGGCGGTGTCGAAGGTCTTCGGCCGTTCGAAGAGCAAAGTCGAGCGGCATGACTGGATCATGCGCAATCTCGACCTCGTGCAGATGGCGCATGCCAAGGACAAGCGCCCGGCGGAAATCTCCGGGGGCATGAAGCAGCGCGTCGGCATCGCCCGGGCGCTGGCGATGGAGCCGAAGATCCTGCTGCTCGACGAGCCGTTCGGCGCGCTCGATGCGCTGACGCGGGCCCATCTGCAGGACGCGGTGATGGACATCCATTCCAGGCTCGGCTCGACGACGATCATGATCACCCATGACGTCGACGAGGCGGTGCTGCTCTCCGACCGCATCGTCATGATGACCAACGGTCCGGCGGCGACCATCGGCGAAGTGCTTGCCGTGCCGCTGGCGCGGCCGCGCCGGCGCGTCGAACTCTCTTCCGACCGGACCTTCCTGCGCTGCCGCGAGGCGGTTCTGAAGTTCCTCTACGAACGCCACCGCTTCGTCGAAGCCGCGGAGTAGCACCATGAGCGAAAGACTTGTCATCATCGGCAATGGCATGGCCCCCGGGCGCATGCTGGAGCACCTGCTGGAACAGGCTCCGGGCCGCTACACCGTCACCATCTTCAACGCCGAGCCGCGCGTCAATTACGACCGCATCATGCTGTCGCCGGTGCTGTCGGGCGAGAAGGCCTATGAGGAGATCATCATCCATGGCGACGGCTGGTACATCGCCAACAACATCACCCTCTACAAGGGCCACAAGATCGTTGCCATCGACCGGACGGCGAAGACCGTCACCTCGGATCACGGCGTCACCGAGCCCTACGACAAGCTCGTCATCGCCACCGGCTCGGTACCGTTCATCATTCCGGTTCCGGGCCATGACCTGCCGGGCGTGCTGACCTATCGCGATCTCGACGACGTGCAGGCGATGATGCTCGCTGCCCAGTCGCGGGCCAAGGCGGTGGTCATCGGCGGCGGCCTGCTGGGTCTGGAGGCGGCGGCGGGCCTCAACGCGCAAGGCATGGACGTCACCGTGCTGCATGTCATGCCGACCTTGATGGAGCGCCAGCTCGATCCGGCCGCCGGCTATCTCTTGCAGCGTGCGGTGGAGCAGCGCGGCATCAAGGTCATCACCAAGGCCAACACACAGGCTATCACCGGCAACGGCAAGGTCGGACAGGTGGAACTTGCTGACGGCACCATTATCCCAGCAACGCTTGTGGTGATGGCCGTCGGCATCAGGCCGAATTCGGCGCTGGCCAAACAGGCCGGCATCGCCGTTAACAGGGGCATCGTCGTCGATGCCGGCATGCGCAGCAACGATCCCGACATCTACGCGCTCGGCGAATGTGCCGAGGTCAACGGCCAGGTCTATGGCCTCGTCGCGCCGCTCTACGAGATGGCGCGCGTCACAGCCAGCCAGCTTGCCGGCAACGAAGCGGCGGCCTTCGTCCATATGGACACGCCGACCAAGCTCAAGGTCACCGGCATCGACCTGTTCTCGCTCGGCGACTTCGCCGAGGGCGAGGACCGCCAGGAGATCGTGCTGCGCGATGCGGCGGCCGGCGTCTACAAGCGGCTTGTGCTGAAGGACGACCGCATCATCGGCACCGTGCTCTATGGCGAGACGGCGGACGGCGCCTGGTTCAACGATCTCAAGAAAAAGCAGACCGACATATCGGAGATGCGCGATACGCTCATCTTCGGCCAGTCCTACCAGGGGGGTGCCCCGCTGGACCCTATGGCGGCCGTTGCAGCCTTGCCGGATGATGCGGAGATCTGCGGCTGCAACGGCGTTTGCAAGGGGAAGATCACCGGCGCGATCACGGCCAAGGGCCTGACCTCGCTCGACGACGTGCGCGCCCACACCAAGGCGTCGGCCTCCTGCGGCTCCTGCACCGGGCTGGTCGAGAAGCTGATGGTGCTGACCATCGGCGACAAATACAATCCAGCGGCGGTGCAGCCGATGTGCGGCTGCACGACGCTCGGTCATGACGAGGTCCGCCGGCTGATCATCGCCAAGCGCCTGAAGACCATTCCCGCCGTCATGCAGGAACTGGAATGGACGACCTCCTGCGGCTGCGCCAAATGCCGGCCGGCGCTCAATTACTATCTCGTCTGCGACTGGCCGGACGACTACGCCGACGACTACCAGTCGCGCTTCATCAACGAGCGCGTCCACGCCAACATCCAGAAGGATGGCACCTATTCGGTGGTGCCGCGCATGTGGGGCGGGGTGACCAATGCCGCTGAACTGCGCGCCATCGCCGACGTTGTCGACAAGTTTGAAATCCCGATGGTCAAGGTCACCGGCGGCCAGCGCATCGACATGCTCGGCATCCGCAAGGAAGACCTGCCGGCGGTGTGGGCCGATCTCGGCCAGGCCGGCTTCGTCTCCGGCCACGCCTATGCCAAGGGGTTGCGCACGGTGAAGACCTGCGTCGGCTCGGACTGGTGCCGCTTCGGCACGCAGGATTCGACGGGCCTCGGCATCCGCATCGAAAAATTCATGTGGGGCTCGTGGACGCCGGCCAAGGTCAAGATGGCGGTGTCGGGTTGCCCCAGGAATTGCGCCGAGGCGACCTGCAAGGATGTCGGCGTGATCTGCGTCGACTCCGGTTACGAGATCCATTTTGCCGGCGCGGCCGGCCTCGACATCAAGGGCACCGAAGTACTCGGCCTGGTCAGAACCGAGGACGAGGCGCTGGAGCATATCGTGGCGCTGACGCAGATGTACCGCGAGCAGGGCCGCTACCTCGAGCGCATCTACAAATGGGCCAAGCGCATCGGCATCCCCGAGATCAAGCGCCAGATCATGGACGATGGCGACAAGCGCAAGGCCTATTACGAGCGCTTCGTCTTCAGCCAGAAATTCGCCCAGGTCGACCCGTGGTCGGAACGCGTTTCCGGCAAGGACAAGCACGAATTCCGGCCAATGGCTTCGGTCGGTTTTGCGCAGGCGGCGGAGTGAGCGTCATGAACTGGATATCGATAGGCTCTCTCTCCGACATCCCTCGCCGCGGCGCGCGCTGCGTCGCCACGCCGGAAGGAAAAATCGCGGTCTTCCGCACCCAGGACGATCAGGTCTACGCCATCGACGACCATTGCCCGCACAGAGGCGGACCGCTCAGCCAGGGCATCGTGCACGGCGCGGCGGTGACCTGTCCCTTGCACAATTGGGTGATTTCGCTGGAAACGGGCAAGGCGCTCGGCGCCGACGAGGGCGCGGTGCGCACCATTCCGGTGCGGATCGAAGGCGAGCATCTGTTCATTGCGCTGGAAGCGCTGGTCAGCCGCGCGGCCTGACCCCATGGAGATCGATGAAGCGCGCGAGGTGAGGACCACCTGCCCCTATTGCGGGGTGGGCTGCGGCGTGCTGGCGAAGGTCGCCGCGGACGGGCAAGTGTCCGTGCGCGGCGACCCCGACCACCCGGCCAATTTCGGCCGGCTCTGCTCCAAGGGCTCGGCACTGGCCGAGACCATCGATCTCGACGGCAGGCTGCTTCATCCAGAGATCCACGGCCGCCGCGCCGGCTGGGACGAGGCGCTCGACCTCGTCGCCTCGACCTTCTCGCAAACCATTGCCGAGCACGGGCCCGATGCGGTCGCCTTCTATGTCTCCGGCCAGTTGCTGACCGAGGACTACTACGTCGCCAACAAGCTGATGAAGGGCTTTGTCGGCTCCGCCAATATCGACACCAATTCGCGCCTGTGCATGGCCTCTTCGGTCGCCGGCCACCGCCGCGCTTTCGGCTCCGACACCGTGCCCGGAACCTATGACGATCTGGAGCTTGCCGACCTGATCGTGCTGGTCGGCTCCAATCTCGCCTGGTGCCATCCGGTGCTCTACCAGCGCATCGCGGCTGCCCGGGAAAAGCGGCCGGAGATGAAGATCGTGCTGGTCGACCCGCGTCGCACCATGACCGCTGACATTGCCGATATGCATCTGGCGATCGCGCCGGATGGCGACATCGCTTTGTTCACCGGGCTGCTCGCCTACCTCGGCCAGCACAATGCGCTCGACCGCACCTATATCACGACGCACACGACGGGCTTCGGGCAAGCGCTTTTCGCCGCCTCCGCGCTGGACCTGGCTGGCGTCGCCGCTGCCACGGGCCTGAGCGAGGACGAGCTTGACCGGTTCTACAGCCTGTTCGCGGCGACCTCCAAGACCGTGACCGTCTACAGCCAAGGGGTGAACCAGTCGTCTTCGGGCACCGACAAGGTCAATGCCATCATCAACTGCCATTTGGCCACCGGCCGCATCGGCAAGCCAGGGGCAGGGCCGTTTTCGGTGACCGGCCAGCCCAACGCCATGGGCGGGCGCGAGGTCGGCGGCATGGCCAACATGCTGGCTGCCCATATGGAGATCGAAAACCCCGATCATCGCGACCGCGTGCAGCGCTTCTGGAACGCGCCGGCCGTTGCCGGAAAGCCCGGCCTGAAGGCAGTCGAGATGTTCAAGGCGGTTGCCGACGGGCACATCAAAGCGCTGTGGATCATGGCCACCAACCCGGTCGATTCGATGCCGGACGCCGATGCCGTCGAAGCGGCGATCAAGGCGTGCCCGTTCGTGGTGGTGTCGGACGTGCTGGCCCGGACCGATACCGTCCGCCACGCCCATGTCCGGCTGCCCGCCGCCGCCTGGGGCGAGAAGGATGGCACCGTCACCAATTCCGAACGCCGTGTGTCGCGCCAGCGCGCTTTTTTGCGCGCGCCCGGAGATGCGCTGCCTGACTGGCGGATTATTGCCGAGTTGGGCAAACGGATGGGGTTTGGTGAGGCGTTTTCCTACGCGTCGCCGGCGGAGGTGTTTGCCGAGCATGCCGCGCTGTCGGGTTTCGAGAATGATGGTGCGCGGGATTTCGACATCGGGGCTTATGCCGGGGTTGATGCGGAGGGATATGAGGCGCTTGAGCCGTTCCAATGGCCAGCGCCGAGCCAAGGCGCCCCCCTCTGGCCTGCCGGCCATCTCCCCCTCAAGGGGGGAGATCGGCTGTCATGGCCGTCTTCGCCAATTCACAACGTCGCAAAGCGAAAGCAGTCGGCAAAGCTGCCAATCTCCCCCCTTGAGGGGGAGATGGCCGGCAGGCGAGAGGGGGGCGCTCAAGCTGGAGGTTGGCCAGAAGGGGTCGGCACGACTGGGCTCCAGGCTCGCTTCTTCGCCAACGGCAACTTCTTCACACCCGACCGCAAGGCGCGCTTCATCGCCATCCGTCCCACCACGGAAATCCGCACCAGCCCCGATTATCCGCTGATCCTCAACACCGGCCGCATCCGCGACCATTGGCACACCATGACGCGGACGGGGAAAAGCCCGCGGCTTTCGCAGCACATCGCCGAGCCCTTCGTCGAAATCCACCCGGCGGATGCGCAGCGCTTCGGCATCGGTGACGCCGACATAGCGCGCGTTTCCAGCCCGCGCGGTGATGTGCTGGTGCGCGCGCTGGTGACGGCGCGCCAGCGCCAGGGCAGCCTGTTTGCGCCGATGCACTGGACCGATCAGTTCTCGGCAAAGGGCCGGCTCGACACGCTGACCGCGCCGCTGACCGATCCCATTTCCGGTCAGCCGGCGCTGAAACATGTCGCCGTCCGCATCGAGAAATTCGCGGCAAAGGCCTTTGGCTTTGCGGTGGCTCGGCAGCGGCCGGAGCCTAATACTGCGCCCTACTGGGCCGTGGCCAAGTGCAAGGGCGGCTGGCGGGTCGAGCTTGCCTTTGCCGATGACGACATCGACTGGGCAGGCTTTGCCGGGTCGCTGTTCGGTACGTCATTGGGTGCCGAAATATCAGCTTATCACGACCGCGACGTCGGCCAGCACCGCATCGCCGCCTTCGACGACGACCAACTGTCAGGCGCCTTGTTCGTCGCGCCCGGCCCGGTCGCCGTGTCGCGCGGCTGGGCGGCGGAACAACTGAGCGCCGATCATGT
>NZ_RZPF01000308.1:0-7145 GCF_004022735.1 Mesorhizobium sp. M7A.F.Ca.AU.001.01.1.1 | reverse complement strand
CTGCTGGCGCTGGTCGTCCTGTGGCTTGCCGGGCGCGCCGCTGTCTACTTCTCGACCGACATCGGCTGGCAAGCAGCCGCGGTGATCGATGGCTCATTTCTGTTTGTGGTGGCTGCCGCCGCCGCCCGCGAAATCATCGCCGGACGCAACTGGCGCAACCTCAAGGTGCTGCTGCCGCTTGTCGTGATGGCGTGCGCCAACGGCATGTTCCATTTCGAGGCGCACCTTCAAGGCACATCCGACATCAGCCGCAGGCTCGGTATGGCTGCGGGGATCGTACTCATCTCGCTGATCGGTGGGCGTATCATTCCGAGCTTCACACGCAACTGGCTCGCCCGGGAAAATCCTGGCAAGCTGCCTGCACCGTTCGGCCGTTTTGACATCGCATCGATAGCCATCTCAGCTATCGCGCTGGGAGCGTGGACGTTCGCCCCCCACAACCGCGTCTCAGGAATGCTTATGGCCGTCGCTGCAATCTGCCAGGTGTGGCGTCTGTCGCGCTGGGCTGGCGAACGGACATTGCGGGATCCGCTCGTGCTCATCTCCACCTTGCATATGCTTTCGTGCCCGTCGGTTTTGCGTTGGTTTCGGCGTCGATCCTTTTGCCCGCAATCGTACCGGTCGCTGCCGGGCTGCATGCGTTCGGCGTCGGCGCCGTCGGGTCAATGACGGTCGCAGTGATGGCCCGCGCCACGCTTGGCCATACCGGCCGGCAACTACGGGCCGGACTGCAAACCATTGTTGTCTTCGCGGCGATCCTGATCGCTGCCTTGTCACGAATCCTTGCGGTTTTTCTCCCTAAGGACGCGATCGTCAATGTCGCCGGCGTTGCATGGGTTCTGGCCTTTGCTGGCTTTCTCCTAGCCTACGGCGTGGCCTTGACGACGCCGAAGGCCAAGTAGCGATCTGAGGGGATGATGTGACGCTGCCCCACAAGCTCAGACACTGTGAGGCTAAAACTATAATCCGGACGAGGGACGTGGCCGGTGCCTCCACGAGGCGAGGGCCGCGGACGGCTGTTCGACGTCCCCATCGCCTTACAAATGCGTAAGGTTGCAGCCACAATTCCGGGAGGATTCGAGCCAAATTATGTCGATGTTCCCTGGCTATTCAGTATCGCGATCACGCAGCTGTTAAACGTCAGGAAAATCAAATGACGGAAACCAGAATTGGCTACTCAACTTCCCAGATTGCGCTTCATTGGATCATAGCTGCGCTGGTGTTATTCCAACTGTTCTTTGGCGAGAGCATGACAACCGTGGTCGATGCTGCCGAAGATGGAGCCGCCGTCTCGTCAGGCGATCAGGCATTGGGCTCTGCCCATTACTGGATAGGAATTTCGACCCTGGCACTCGTGCTGATCCGGTTGCTAATGCGTGTAGTTTCCGGTGCGCCTGAGCCTGCAGAAAGCGGACCTGGCTGGATGCGGATCGCCGCACGTGGTTCACACGGCCTTTTCTATCTGCTCTTGCTTTTAACGCCCATTGTGGGACAGCAGGCTGACTACATTGGCGACCCATGGGGCGACATCCATTCCCTCAACAAGCCAGTGTTTGTCGTCCTGATTTCGGTCCATGCCGTGGCGGCACTGTTCCACCAGTACTGGCTTCGCGATGGCACACTGAAGCGGATGCTGTCGCCCGGTCGACAAGCGGGTCCGTCACGTTTGTAGCCGCCGCCGATACTAAGATCCGACGGCGCTGACGGTCAGATTATTCTCAGGTGAGAGAGCAGATCGCTCGCCCAGCCAGAGCGGTCTCGCACCAGCCTGAATCCCAGATTGTCGGGAGGCGTACCGACGGCACAGCCTCCGCTTTTTCCGTCACTGACGAAGTTCGACATGTAGGCTCTGTGAAGCCCTTCAAGGACGTGGACACCGCAATTGTCGACCGAACTCGCAACACCGCTTCCATCCGCAGCCAACGTGGTGCGGACATAGCAGGTCGAAGTCCACTCCCAGACGTTGCCAGAAAAGTCGGCAAGGCCCAGGGAATTGAAACCAAACGAGCCACGGCTCTTGGGCATCGGGTCCGGTTTGCGATTGAGGTCCACCTCGGCCTTGTAGCTGGTGAGCCATCGTCTGGCGGGGTTGGTGGCGTCGTTTTCGACACCCTCGAATTCGCCTGCGAACCGCTCAGCAGCGGCAAAGGCCCACTCTTCGTCGGATGGCAGTCGCCATTGGTCGCCGGTCACTTCCGAATACCACCGGGCGTAGGCATTCGCATCGAGATAGCTTACTCCGGTGACGGGAGCTTTGCTTGGGATCGCGCGCGTCTCCTGAGCTGGCTGACAGCCACCAGCCGACACGCAGTCCGCATAGTCGGCCGCGCCGACCTGGTAGGCCATGATTTCGAGAGGTCTGTCGAGTTGCCGCTCGAGGCGGGGGTTGCCTTGCGGGCGTCCCTCTTTCAGGAACTCGCCCGGAGTCGGATAGATGATCGAACCGGAAAGCAAGACAACCGTCATAGCGATGGGGTGGGATTGTCGATCTCCAAAGACCGCCTCTAGCGAGAGCCCTACCGGAACAGCAGCGGCGGCCAGGGCGACCGGCAGGACCTTCAGGATGAAAAGAGACATGGCTTTTGTCCTTGCCCGGACAGCGGCGCCGTCCGGGCATTTTCGAGTGCCGTCAGTTGGTGGCTATGGGTTTGGGCGCCTCGACCTGCGTCATCAGGTCGGCATCCCACTCGCCTTCGACCATGAAGTGAGCGGTCGCTCCGAGTTCCACGGCCTCAATCAGATTGTGATTCACGTAGGCGTAGACACCTGGCTGCAGGAACGTATACAGCGCCGAGCCCGCCGAGCCGCCACGGATGAACCAGGTTTCCAGGTCCTTGGCCGGCGGGTTGGCGAATTTGCCCTGTTCCCAGACATAGTCGCCGTGACCGCCTATCAGATGCGGCCGGGTATCGCGGTTGGCCTGTGAATGGACGATCAACACGGTCTCGCCGACTTTCGCCTTCATGGCGTTGTCGCCGGTCAGGGAACCTACCTTGCCGTTGAACAAGACATGCGTCGGGATCAGCCCGCGCATGACCTTGACGATGTCATCGTAACCGTCGCCGGCAGATTCGTAGCTCTTGAAATTGCCCTTCTCGTCGCGCGGAATATAGAAGTCGTTCTCGCCGATGTAGAAGATCTTGTCGTATCTGGCCGGCTCGCCCTTGTCGTTCCTGAGCCCATCGCGCGGCAACACCATGATTGCGCCGCTCATGCCGGAGACGACATGCCAAGGGATCATCGCGCCACCAGGTGCGCAGTGGTAGACGAACGTTCCCGTCCGCGTCGCCTTGAAGCGCAAGGTCACCTGTTCGCCGGGATTGATCAGCGTGAGACCGCCACCACCCAGAGCGCCCGTCGCGGCGTGGAAGTCGATGTTGTGGGCGAGTGAGTTGGTGTCGGGATTGATGAGCGTCAGCTCGAGATAGTCGTCCTGATGAACGACCATCAGCGGGCCGGGGATCGAGCCGTTGTAGGTCATCGCATTGAGCGTCGTGCCGTCGGCGTCGATGACAAGAGGCTTTTCCTCGATCGTGATGGTGAACTCGACGATCTTGGGTCCACCCTTGGCGACCTGATCGTGCGGATGGACGAACGGCGGTGCCACGAGCTTGATCTTTTCGCGGGCGAGCCCTCGAATGTCCGCCTTTGTCACAGGTGCCGAAAATGCAGGTAGTGCTGCCACGGCGGCAGCGCCGATCGCTGCCCCGAACAGAGCTTCACGTCGCGTGATCATGTCAGTCTCCTATCTCTCAACCGTTGCGGATGAGCAGAACCTAGCTGACCTGACGCAGCGTTTCTTTGCGCTGGCGCAAATTGGTGGAGTTCATTTTGGAGACCTAAGATTCTCGGACACCGATCTGGCGCGTCATAGTCAAGGTGGAGACGGTCGTGGTCCGGTTATTTTGCCAGCACTTCGCTATCTGCCGATCTTGTCTTCCCGATCGATAAGGATCCGCTCGGCGGCGCCGTCGAGATCTTCGTACTGGCCACTCTTCAAAGCCCACAGGAACCCCCCCAGGCCAAGCGCGCCAAGAAAGAGGGCCACAGGTATGAGGTAGGCAAGGGTTGTCATGAGGATTGGGCCAATTTGGTGATATCGGAACGCCTGTCGCGCCGAACATTTTTCACCGGCGAACTTGGCCTGGAACTCTGCAGACGCAGCGCATTTCCGATCACGAGCAGCGATGAAGCGGACATGGCGATCGCTGCGATAAGAGGCGTGACGTGGCCCAGGATGGCGATCGGCACGGCGACGGCATTGTAGACGATCGCAATCGCGATGTTCTGGCGGATCAGGTGTCCCGCCTTGCGCGAGACATCCAGCGCGAGAGGCACAGCCAGAAGGCTTTCGCGCAGGAATACGAAGTCGGCCGCATTGCGGCCAATGTCGGCGGCGGTGGCCGGTGCGATCGAGACATGCGCCGCGCTCAGTGCAGGCGTGTCGTTGAGGCCGTCACCAACCATCAGAACCTTGTGTCCGTCTTTCGCCAGGGTCTCGATGCGCTCGACCTTGCCCGACGGCAGCAGGCACGGAACGAAGTCCTCGACACCCAGCATTCTTGCAACTTCACCGCAGGCACCTGCGGTATCGCCCGACAGCATTTGCATCGACACCCCAGTATCGTTCAATCGCTTGATCGCCGCCGCCGCGTCGGCGCGCAGCGCATCCTCGAAATCGAAGGTCGCGACAATGAACCCGTCTTTTGTCAGCACCGTTCCGCCATAGCCATGGTTGCCTTCACCACCGGTCCGGGCCTTCCATCCAGCCCATCCGCGTCGACCCAGCCGCCAGATGCTTCCGGCGACAGTGGCTTCGATCCCGAACCCCGGATGCTCTGTGACGGCATCGAATTTGTGTTGCCCGCCAGGAGCGGCAAAGCCGGTTATGGCCTTTGAAAACGGGTGACGCGAGTGCGCGGCCATGTCTGCCGCGATTGCCAGCATGGCCGGATCGATCGACGATGCATTGAGGAGCCGGGGTTGTCCGAGCGTGAGCGTTCCGGTCTTGTCGAACACTGCGTTATCAATCGTCGCCAGGCGCTCCATGGCCGAACCGTCCTTGACCATGATGCCGTTCTCGAACAGACGCCGCGCGGCGACCACCTGAACGATCGGTACGGCGAGGCCGAGCGCGCACGGGCAGGTGATGATCAGAACGGCAATGGCGATCGTCATCGCCCGGTGCCAGTCGCCCGTCGCCGCCATCCAACCCAGGAATGTCACGAAGGCGGTGAGATGAACCACGGGCGCGTAGAGTGCCGACACGCGATCAGCGATGCGGCGATAGTGCGCGCGACCGCCCTCTGCGGCTTCCATCAGCCGAACCATTTCGGCGAGGAACGAATCCTTCGCGGCGGCGGTCGCCTCGATCGTCAGCGGGCCGGTAAGATTGAGCACGCCGGCCTGCACGGCTTCGCCCGGCGCCACGTTTTTCGGCGCGCTTTCGCCTGAGGCCAGCGAGCAGTCGAGATCAGACGCTCCGTGGATGATCTTGCCGTCGACGGGGATCCTTTCACCGGCCGCGATCAGCAGCTGCATCCCCGGTTCGATCTCGCCAACCGGCAGATAGTCGCGCGCGCCATCGCCGCGCAGCACCATGGCGCCGCGTGCGGCCAGCTGCGACAGGCCTTTCACCGCGGTGCGGGCACGTTCGCGCATCACGTGATCCAGCGTCCTGCCGATCAAAAGGAAAAAAAGCAGCGAAACCGACGCGTCGAAATAGGCGTGGTCGCCATGGTTGATCGTCTCATAGAGGCTCATGGCGTAAGCGAGCGACACTCCGACCGCGATCGGCACGTCCATGTTCATGCGGCCGTGGCGCAGTGCATTCCAGGCCGAGCGGAAGAAGATGCCGCCGGCGAAGGCGAGCGCTGGGATGGCGATCAATGCGGAGACCCAGTGAAACAGGTCGCGGGTAGCCCCTTCGGCCCCGGACCAGACAGAGACCGAAAGCAGCATGATATTGCCCGCCGCGAACCCGGCAACCGCGACGGCGCGGATCAACTCCGAAAGCGTCCTGTCCTTTTCATCAATCTCGGGGGCGAAGAGATGCGCCTGGTAGCCGAGCCGTCCAAGCGCGGCGACGAACGGTGGAACCTCGTCGCCACGCCAGCGGACCGAGACCCGTTTCGTCGACAGGTTGACGCGGGCGCTCTCGACGCGATCGAGCGTTCCCAACGCCGTCTCGATCGTCTGGATACAAGCTGCGCAATGAACGCTCGGCACCGAAAGATCGGTTTGGCGGAGATCATCTCCAAGCGATCGGCTCGCCAGCCTGATCTCTTGACTAGACGGCAGGACCGACGTGGTGCTGCCCAGATCAAGCGCCATTTCGGCGCCCGGTGCACAACAACTCATTTCAGCGCTCCATGGGAAATCATGATCCTGCGGACTTCGCGGTAGGGCTCGGCCAGACCGGCGTCAGCGTCGACTTCGACGATCCAGACGCCATCCTTCGGCATGTGCTGGGCTGCGAATTCCTGGCCGGAGGCGAGGGCGAGGTTGACCGCCTTGTCCTCTTTCTCGTAGGCGGGATGGCGAAACAGCACCTTGACGCCATGCAAGGGAACCGGCTTGCCGGCGGCGTCGGTGAGGCCATAGCGAACTTCGCCCCATGCGATGGTCAGCCTGCCGGTCCAGCCAAGGGCTGCTTGCGCGCGACCCTCCTCGGCCTTCTTGTTGAATTGCTGGCTCGCCACATAGGTGTTCTCGACGACAAGGCCGGTCCAACTGGTGTTGGCGAGCGTGGCCATCGTCAGATTGACCGCGCTGACCACGCCGAAGAAGGCAAGGATGGTGAACAGCATGTGCCTGCCGGTGAATTCGCGGGTTTTTTCAGCGTTAGCGGTCATCTGGCGATCTCCGGCGCGTTGAAGGTGGCGGTGTATTCGTCCGCCTCGAAGCTCGACTTGTCCTCGACACGGAACGTGAAGGTTTGCGCTGCGCCACGGATTTGGTCGGCCGGCTGGCGCACGAAGACCTTCAGCATTTTCAGGCGATCGGGCTCGACCGGGATGGCAAAGGAGCGACCCGCCTTGATGTCGTCCCCGACCACGCTCATTTCGCCTCCTTGCAAGCCCTGCATGGTGACAACAATGATCCGCGGCTCGGGGATCATGTTGAGCAGTTTGACGGTGTAGCCG
>NZ_RZPF01000307.1:0-7155 GCF_004022735.1 Mesorhizobium sp. M7A.F.Ca.AU.001.01.1.1 | reverse complement strand
TGTTCGAGCAGATGTTCTTCCACCTGACCGGGATCGGGCCCGCCCTTGGTCAGGTCGGGTTTTTCAAGCGTCAGGCTTCGGAGAACCTTCCCCTCGCGATCGATCGTTTCCAAAAGGAGGCGGAGCGGGTCTTGGCGGTCCTGGACGGGGTGCTGGCGCATCGCAAGTTCGCGGCCGGTCCGGACTTCTCGATCGCCGATATCGTTCACTTCGGCTGGCTGTGGCGACGCGACTTCGCCGGCATCGACTTCGAGGCGACGCCGAATATTGCTCGTTGGTACGAAGGGATTTCGGCGCGCCCGGCAGTCCAACGCGCTCTTGAACGGGTGACCGCCCTCGTCCCGCCAGCGTAGGCCACGCCACCAGGCCAACCGCTGCTTTACCGAGACTGTTCGCAACGGAGGCGCAACCGGCCTCGGGCATTGGCCATTGCATGCGCGCACAGCGCTCTTGTCGCCGGCAAGTCCGTTCCGACCCATTCCGAAAGGGGTGGCCATAGCGATGACCTCGGCCTTCTTCATTCCTGGGAGGAATAAGGCTTAGTCAAACACGAGCACTACTGGGTTTCGCCCAGTCCCATATCTCTCATCCGCTCGCGTCACCCCGGCGCCGAGCATTGCGGAGCCCCGGCCGCCGTTGTCCGGGAATAATTTAAGGACGTCACAAATGAGCAAGAAACTCGACGGCAAGATCGCTGTCGTCACCGGCGCTAGCGCCGGTATCGGTCTGGGCGTCGCCAAGGCCTTCGCCGCCGAAGGCGCCAAGGTCTATATCACCGGCCGCCGCCAGAGCGAGCTGGACAAGGCCCTGGCCGAAATCGGCCACGGCGCGGTCGGCGTTCAAGGAGACGCTGCGAATATGGCCGACGTCGACAAGCTGTTCGCCCAGGTCAAGGCGACCGATGGCCGGATCGACGTCCTCGCCCTGAACGCGGGCTTCTACGAATTCGCGAAATTCGGCGAGATCACCGAAGAGCACTTCGACAGGCACTACAACACGAACGTGAAGGGCTTGCTGTTCACCCTGCAGAAGGCGCTGCCCCTGCTGCCCAAGGGCGCCTCGGTGATCCTGACCGGCTCGATCGCCAGCCAAATCGGCATCCCGGCGATGTCCGTCTACTCCTCGACCAAGGCGGCGATCCGCAGCTTGATCCGGGGTTGGATCCACGACACCAAGGAACTGGGCTTCCGCATCAACGTGCTGAGCCCCGGTCATACCCTGACGCCTGGTCTGAAGACCTTGTTGCCGGCTGGGGCCGAAGACCACGTCGCGACGACCATTCCGCTCGGTCGTCTCGGCACCCCTGCCGATCTCGGCAAGGCTGCGGTGTTCCTGGCATCCAGCGACAGCGAATACATCCACGGCATCGAACTCGAAGTGGACGGCGGCGTCTCGCAGATCTGACAACTTTAGCTGGGCGAGCTTCGGCTCGCCCAGTTGCCATTGTCCGCCAGCCGCCTCGGTTACCGCAGATCTGCCCGGGGCCACCTCAGTCCCCATACAAAGAATCCTCATGACCCAACGCACCGTTCTTATCACTGGAGCGACCAAAGGCATTGGCCGAGCCCTGGCGGAGCGGCTGGCCCGAAATGGCCAACGTGTCATTGGGCTCGCGCGTACGTTGCCGACCGATTTTCCGGGTCGCGCCGTCGCCGTCGACTTGGCGGACGCAGCGGCGACCGAAGCGATCCTAAAAGCTCTTGCCTCCGAAGAGGCGATGACCGCCGTGGTCAACAACGTTGGACTGGTCAAGCTCCGCGAGCTTGGCGATATCCCCACGCGCGAGCTCATATCCGTCCTCGATCTTAACTTGCGCCCGGCCCTGCAGACGGTGCAGGCCGCCCTGCCGGCGATGCGGGCGGCAGGTTTCGGACGCGTGGTCAACATCTCAAGCTTGGTGGCGCTCGGCATGCGCCAACGGTCTAGCTATTCGGCCGCCAAGGCCGGACTGATCGCCTTTACGCGGACCTGGGCTCTTGAGCTGGCCGAGGAGGGCATCACCGTAAACGGTGTGGCGCCGGGACCAACTGAAACGGAGCTCTTCCGAACCACCACCCCCAATGGCAGTGAAGCCGAAGCCCGCTTTCTCGCCGCGGTGCCGGCCCGTCGTTTTGCGAAGCCTTGGGAGATCGCAGCGGCTGCCGAATTCCTGCTGTCTGAAGATGCGGGCTTCATCACCGGCCAAACCCTATTTGTTGATGGCGGCGCCTCAATCGGCAAGGCGTCTGCCTGAACCGTCTGGTTAGCGACAACATCATCAATTCCGTCTAGGAATGCTCGAGGCGATCCGTCTCCTGGCCACGCTTCTTCCACCCGGGCCGCAACCATGCCTTGCGAGACGGCTGGCAATGGCTAAGTTTTAAGCTTGGGACGGCGACGGGCAGTGAACTGCGTGGCGTCTCCGCCATTTCCTGCAGGGCATGCCGATGGATCGCTTCGCGACAATGCAGACCTTCCTGACCGTCGTCGATACAGGGTCGTTTTCGAAGGCCGCGCGGCAACTGAGCGTCGGGCAGCCCGCCGTGTCCAAGACTATAGCCCAGCTTGAGCGGCGGCTGGGGGTGAAGCTGCTGGTGCGATCTACCCGTGGGCTTGCGCCGACGGAGGCTGGCCTGAATTTCTACGAACGGGCGCGGCGATCGGTCGAGGAGGCCGAAGAGGCCGAGCTTGCGGCGCGCGGCGCCGGCACCGGTCTATCCGGCAAGTTGCGGGTCTGCGCCGCCGTAACCTTTGCGCGCCTGCATATCGTCCCAAAGATCGCTGAATTCCTGGCGCAGAACCCTGACCTCGAAATGGAGGTCGTCCTCGATGACCGGAACATTGACCTGGTCCAGGAAGGGATCGACGTCGCCCTGCGCTTCGGGTCGATGCCGGATTCCAGTTTGACCGCGAGAAAGATCGCCTCGTGTCCCCGGGCAGTCCTCGGCGCTGCGGCCTACTTCGAACGGTGCGGCAAGCCGATGCTGCCGGGCGAACTGGCACTCCACCAAGCGATCGTCTACCCGCACAGCGGCGGGAGCGATGTGTGGGCGTTTCGGAAGGATGGCTCGGAGGTATCCGTTACGGTCAATAGCCGCCTGAAGATCACCGCGGCTGAAGGCATCCGCGCCGCGGTGCTCGCTGGCGCGGGACTCACTGTTGCGTCTGAGTGGATGTTCACGCCAGAGCTGGCCGACGGCACCGTCCAGCGGGCTTTGACGGAATGGCAATTGCCGTCGATCGATCTCTGGGCGGTCTATCCTGCCGGTCGCACCGCGACCGCTAAGGCAAGGTCGTTTGTCAGCTTTGTCGACAGCTTGATGGCCGATGCGGCGGCTCCGTCGACGATCGTCTGACGCGTCCCCTGCTTCGAGCGGCGGGCCAGTAGAGTGGTCCTCGCGCCGTCAGGCGGACGGGCTGGCGCCGCGTAGAACCGGCAGCAGCTCCAGGGGATCGGTCCGGCGCGTGAAGTCGGCACTCACTTCGGCGTACCGGATGGAGCGATCCGTAGCGATGACGAAGCGGGCCGGTAGTGGTAGCGTCCAACTCTCGTCACCATTCAGTGTCGGCAGGTCGATTCCAGACCGCTGGTAGAGATCGATCAGCCCTGGGGTCAGTTTCACAAGAACCCCGAAGGAGGCCGCCACGCGATTTCGCGGGTCCGCGAGCAGGGGAAAGCTTGTTCCGGCCTGCTCCCTGACGGCTCGATTGTGGTTCGGGGTCTGTGGTGAGATCGCAAGCAGCGTGGTCCCACGGTAGGTATATTCGGGCAACGCAGCCTCCAGGGCCTGCAAATCCGCGATGCAGGTTGGACACCATAAACCGCCGTGGAACGTCACGACGGCCGGTCCGGAGCTCAAAGCGTCGCTCAGCGACACTGCCCCGCCCTCGCAATCATAGAGACTGAAGCCGGGGGCTGGCACGCCAGCCCTGAGGCCACGCCTTGCGGCTCCTGAGGCTGTCAGTGCCTGCGCCGCGCGGCAGGCGATTTCAGTTGCTGAAAGCGGCGCCCCGCCGGTCGCGTTCCTAGACCGAGGCCTGCCACTCATGTCGAGTATCGCCCGAGCATTCACTGAATCTCCGCCAAGTGGTCGTTGATCCCACTCTATGTGGGCAATCCAGGCGCTCCACAGACGTGCCGGAAGACTAACACCCATTCTCATATGGAATGCCGGAGCGGTGCGGCAAGGCTCACTCCTGTGATGACGCCTCGCCCGGCCGCCTTGGCGCACCGGGGGACGAACACAGTCGGATCCGGGCGTGATTCGTCTATTCCTCGCGGTGATAAACCATATTCCCGGCGACCCACTGACTAAACCCTTCGCGGCTCCTCATCTCTACCCGTGCGCCCGTCGACGGGGCATGGGCGCGGTCTGAACTCCCCACCCCCCAGCCCAAGTTTATCTCGGCCACGCCACCAGCGCTGCCACAAGAAATGGAGCAATCGATATGAAAAAGTTTACCCTGCTTGCCACAGTGAGCGCCGTGCTGATCGCCGCGCCAGCGATGGTCCCCACGCTCGCGCACGCCGCCCCCGCGTCCGTCGCAGCTGCGTCCTCACGAACCCCGGCTAAGCTGCAATACGCGGGGGTCCTAACCTTCAGCCCAGACGGAGTGCTGTTTGTTGGCGACAACGTCAGCGGCGCGGTCTTCGCCTACCCGATGGGCGAAGGGGTGGCCCCCGCCGCCGCGCCACCACTGGAGATGGATGGCATCGACGACCGGATTGCAGCGATGCTCAAGGCGTCCAAATCCAGCATCCACATCAACGGCATGGCAGTCCATCCCATCACCCACGACGTCTATCTCGCGGTTGCGTTCGGTGCTGGAAGGCCGGCCGTCGTGAAGGTCTCGCCGGCCGGAGCGCTTTCCCAGGTCGACTTGGCGCGCGCCAAGCCCACCAGCTGGTCCATCCCCGATGCGCCGACCCCGGACGAGCACTTCCGCGACCGCACCGGAGACTGGCCGGTCCCAGCGGGCGACAAGTACCGTCAGAAGGCGATGACGCCGATGCGATCAATGACCATTGTCGACATGAAGTTCCACAATGGGGAGCTGTTCGTTGCCGGTATCTCCAACGAGGAATTTTCATCGACTCTTCGGCGCGTGTCCTATCCCTTCGACGGCCAGTCCTCATCGACGGCCGTCCGAATTTACCACGTCGCCCACGAGCGCTACGAGACCCGCGCGCCCATCCGCGCCATGCAGTTCGCCACCATCGATGGCGAGGACACCCTCGTCGCCGCCTACACCTGCAGCCCGATCGTTCTCATTCCGACTGCACAGCTCAAGGACGGCGCCAAGGTGACAGGCAGGACGGTCGGCGATATGGGCAACGGCCAGCCGCTCAGCCTGGTTTCGGTGTTGTTCAATGGGCAGCCGAGCCTGTTCGCGACGAACGCGGGCCACGGCCCGCGCATGATCCCGATTTCCGGCCTGCAGAAAGCCGTGGCATACCTGCCCGATAACTCGCCGCATGGCGGCGTCGGCGACTGGCGGCCGGAGTACCCGCTCGGCCCAGTAGGCAAGTCGCTGATGTTCGTCGGGTCCTCCCTCTTTGCGGACAAGCTCGATGATAAGTTCCTGGTGTCCGTGACTCGTGATGCAAATTCCGGCTCCCTCAATCTTGAGGCCGTGCCGATGTTCCCGCTGCCGATAAAGTTGGACCAGATTTGGGCCGAGTTCGACTTCCCGGGCCGCGGCCCCGGCCAACAATGATCGCCGTCCTCATAGCCTCAATGGTGCTGGCGTCGACCGCCTCAGTTCAGCATGTGGTGTCGGTGGCGTCGACGACCTCCGCTCCCCAAGTGGTGGCGATCTCGCCGACTGAGGGCGCGATCCCGGCGAACACGCTTCGCCTCTACGTCACTTTCGACCGGCCGGCACGGGGGATGGTGGCGACGCGGGATCTGCGTCTGGTCGACGCCGAAGGGCGCACGGTCGACGGAGCCTTCATGGATTTCGGGCAGGACCTTTGGAGTCCCGATGGCCGACGCCTGACGGTGCTGTTCGATCCGGGTCGCGTGAAACAGGATGTGGAGGGGGACGGCGATAGCGCCGCCCCTCTTCGGCCCGGCCTTAGCTATACGGTCGAAGTCGGCCGCAAGCATTTTCATTACCGGGTAACGCCGGCGCTTCGCACGCCCGTTAACCCGCAAACTTGGGGTCTCGCACTACCCAACGCCGGATCGCGCGAGGCCCTAAAAATCACATTTGACCGGGAGATGGACGCCGCCCTTCTCCGAGACCAGTTGGGTATTGTCGACGATCAGGGGGGATTCCAATCTGGGCGGGTTACAGTCTCCGCCAGCGGGCGAGCCTGGTGCTGGCGCCCGAACCATGGCTGGCTCCCGGGCGCCTACAGACTTGTCGTCGGGAGCAGTCTTGAAGACGTTAGCGGCAACCGTGTCGGAGAAGCGCTTGACCACGATGTCGGCAAACCGGACGCCCTCAGCCAGGGCAGCGTCTTACTGTTCAAGGTCGGCCCCCGAGTTGTCCGGCAAGACGCCGGTGCTTGTTGATTCAGCAGTGCTGCAACGGCACCTCCGAAGGGCACCGGACGACGGTGGTCAAAGCCTGCGACCGCGTCGGCGTGCTCTACGCCGGCGACCTGGTCGCGGACGCTCCGGCAGGCAAGGTGTTCGTCAGCCCGAGGCATCCCCTATACTGAGGGTGCCGAACATTTTGGCGCAAATCTGGCTTAATATGCTTTTCACCTTGGGGTCACGTCTTAGCGTCCGCTATCGTTCCTTGGGCGCCAGGAGTTGCCATTTCGCTTTCGGCCCCAGGCTCTCGGACCGCAATGCGCCTATGTCGGTCGTTCGAAGTGGTGGTCGCCGCGCCCGAAAGCAGCCGTTCATTCGATGCGCTAAGGAATGGCAGCTGCCGCCTGCGGGTGAGTTCGACTGAGCCAGCGAGTTCGCTAGGGAAAACGCGGGTAGCGTCGTGACGCAGGTGGTGCCGCCGAGAAGGAACACGCTTGCTCGCAGGGCTGTCACGTCTCTGGAAGCGATACCGTACCGAGCCGCTCCGCACGACCCGCAAGGATGCCGAGCCCACAATCGCTTCGGCGACCGCTTTGCTCAAAGCCGTCGCCCCACGGTTACCATCCGCGTCATCCGTGTTCGGACGGACTCTCACTTCTATCCGTCTGAAGCGTGATCAGGAGAGTTTAGC
>NZ_RZPF01000306.1:0-7171 GCF_004022735.1 Mesorhizobium sp. M7A.F.Ca.AU.001.01.1.1 | reverse complement strand
ACGGACGAACTGGGCGGCGATCAGAACGATAATCGACAGGATCACCAGCATCGAGGAGATCGCCGCCACCGTGGGGTCGACCTGGTCGCGTATGTTGGCGAACATGCGCTTGGTCAGCGTCGAGGTCGCGCCACTGGAGATGAAGGGCGAAACGACCACTTCGTCGAAGGAAGTGATGAAGGCAAACAGCATACCCGAAATCACGGAAATGCGAATCTGCGGCAAGGTCACGGTCAGGAAGGCGCGCACCGGCGACGCGCCCAGGCTGCGCGCCGCGCGCTCCAGATTGATGTCGAAGCTCGCCAAGCCGTTGCTGACGGCAATGATCACGAACGGGATGGCGAGCGTCGTGTGCGCCAGCACCAGGCCGGTCAGCGTGTTGTTGAGGCCGAGCCGCGAATACACGAAGAAGGGGTCGGAACAAGAGCAGTGCGAAATCGTACGCTAAGGGCGAAAGGATCATGAACTCTTCTGTAGTGCTGCTATGCAGCATCCGATCCCTGTGGATTGCCCTCGCAGGGCACCAGTTTTGATTTCTTCGCCTGACCGACTCGACGACGCTCCCGGCACATTGGTCGTGGATGGAGTTGGGCGATGGGTAAACGGAGGCTTCTCAAGGTTCAGGATCGACAGAGACTTTTCGATATACCAACCGATGAGGACGGCCTCATCCGACACTATTCGTTGTCGTCGGCTGACAGGCTTGAGATTGGACTTCGCAGACGGGAACACAATCAGTTCGGATTTGCCGTTCAGCTCTGCCTGATGCGATATCCAGGCCGGGTGTTATCGACCGACTAAACTCCGCCTCGCGCAATGCTAAAGTACGTTGCTGAGCAGATTGGCGCCGACGCTGGAAAGTTTGCGCTCTATGCACGCCGTGAAGAAACGCGTCGCGATCATATTGCTCGCTTGATGGTTTATCTGGCCGCGCGGAGCGCGACGGGGCAAGACCGTAGAGCTGCGCTGCTGGCTGCAATTCAAGCGGCCACGACGTCCGACGACGGTGGCGCGATAGCGAGTGCCACTGTCGCCATGTTTCGTGAACGCGGATCTCTTTTGCCAGCGATCGACACGATCGAACGGATCGGTCTTGCCGCCCGCGCCATTGCCCGTCGGCGGGCGGAGAGAGCGCTGATCGAAGAAATTTCGGTCGATACACTTCAATCATTGGATAGGCTGTTGGAGGTTGAGCCGGCCATTGGCCAAACGCGCTTTCATTGGCTGCGATCAGCGCCGGATGCGCCAGGTGCTTCAAACTTGGTCGGGCTGACCGAACGGATCGCCTTCCTGCGCAAGCTAGAAATCGATCCGAAATTGCAGATGCGTATATCATCTGGACGGTGGGATCAGATGATCCGTGAGGGCAACGCCACACCGGCATGGCTGGCCAACGACTTCAATGCCAGCCGTCGACACGCGCTGATCGTGGCGCAGATTATCAAGCTCGGCCAGAAGCTCACTGACGATGCAGTGTCGATGTTCATCAAGTTGATAGGCCGGCTGTTCTCGCAAGCCAATAACCGCAAGAAGCAGCGGCACATGGACTGCAGGCCGGATACGGCCAAAGCGCTACGCATGTTCCTGGACACGATCACAGCCCTGCAGTCCGCGAACGATTATGGCCGCAACGCATTGGAGGTTCTCGATCAAGAAGTTGGATGGCACCGGTTGCTTCGGATGTAGCCTGAGCTTGAGTCGATGGTCGAGGACAACGAGGCGTCGCCTTTGACCTTGGCGGCCGAGCAATATGCGACCGTCAACAAGTACGCCGGTGCGTTCCTGCAGGCGTTCACATTCCGCTCAGCGCGCCGCCATGACCCCCTTCTTGCGGCGATTTCGCTGCTGAAACGGCTCTATGCCGAGAAGCGGCGGAGCCTTCCGGATCGCGTCCCGGTCACCCACCTCAGCCAAGCTGATCGACGGCTAATCCTCGGGCAGGAGAAGCCCGATCGCCGTCTCTATGAGATTGCTACGCTCGCCGCTTTGCGAGACCGCCTTAGATCCGCGGACATTTGGGTCGACGGCAGCCGATCTTTCCGACCGATCGACGAGCACCTGATGCCGCTGCCAACGTTCACAATCCTGAAAGATGAAGGTCGCCTCGGACTTGGTGTCCAAGAGGACGGTGCGGCGTGGCTTACCGAAGCGCGGCAGATGCTCGACTTCAACCTGAAGCGCCTGGCGCACAGGGCACGATCCGGGAAGCTCGACGGTGTTCGTCTCGAAGGTGGAACGCTTATCGTCACGCCGGCAGCTGGCGAAGTTCCCGCAGCAGCCGAGGACCTAAATGCCGAGATCAGCGAGCTCTATCCGTTGGTCGAGGTGCCAGATCTCTTGAGGGAGGTGCATGAATGGACCGGCTTTGCGGATTGCTTCACCCATGTTCGCACGGGTGACACTCCGAGGAATGTCTCGGCCATGCTGGCTGGCGTACTGGCCGATGCAACCAACCTTGGTCCGAAACGGATGGCCAGCGCGTCCAAAGGCATCAGCGCTCACCAGATCAGTTGGATGCGCACCTTCCATGCGCGGTCAGAAACCTACCGTGCGGCCCAGGCCTGCGTGACGGACGCACACACCCGCCATCCGCATTCTCGTCTTTGGGGCAATGGCACGACGTCATCATCTGATGGCCAATTCTTCCGAGCAAGCGACCGAGCCGCAAAGCGCGGAGATATCAATCTGCATTACGGCAGTGAGCCCGGATCGAAGTTCTACAGCCATCTGTCAGACCAGTACGGCTACTTCAGCATCTTGCCCATCAGCCCGACCGAAAGCGAGGCTGCCTTTGTGCTCGACGGACTATTCGATCAGGACACGATCCTCGACATCCAGGAACACTTTACCGATACAGGCGGCGCGAGCGATCACGTCTTTGGGCTATTCGCTCTGATCGGAAAGCGGTTCGCACCGCGACTGCGCAATCTCAAAGATCGGAAGTTCCACACGTTCGAGAAAGGCGATGCATACCCGGCGCTGTCGAACCACATCGGAGCGCCAATCAACACCACCCTGATCCTCGATCACTGGGACGATCTGCTTCATCTGGCGGCATCGATAACCACCCGTGCCGTCGTGCCCTCGACGATCTTGAAGAAGCTCTCGGCATCACCGAAGGAAAGCCAACTGGCCAAGGCTCTTCGGGAACTCGGCCGCATCGAGCGGTCGCTTTTCATGATTGAATGGTACTCGAGCTCGACACTGCGCCGGCGCTGCCAAGCCGGCCTCAACAAGGGGGAGGCAGCGCACAAACTCAAACGCGCAGTCTTCTTTCATGAGCGTGGCGAGCTCCGCGACCGGTCGTTCGAAAGTCAGGCATTCCGCGCATCGGGCCTCAATCTTGTCGTCAGCGCGATCGTCCACTGGAACACGGTCTATCTCGACCGCGCGGTCACAGAGCTCAAACGAGCGGGAAGGAACATCTCAGATACGCTATTGAAGCATATCTCGCCGCTGAGTTGGGAGCACATCAACCTGACAGGTATCTACACTTGGGACAGCGAGCAACATCTCCCGGAAGGCTTCAGGTCGCTTCGCCTCCCGGCAGGGCTACGCCGTGCCGCATAACGTTCCTGCTCCGTTCGACCTTAGCGTACGATTTCGCACTGCTCTTGTTCCGACCCCAGGTAAACGGCTTCGACGCCGGGCCGATTGAAGCGCCCGCCATCGATCGCCGCGCCCCCACCACTGGTGGGCAGGCCCATTTGGGTGTCAGATAGCGATGGAAGATCTCGTCCGGCCCGACGCGGGTGACCTTCACCCGCGCGCCCCGTTCTCGAGATCCCGGATGAAGGCCAGCACTGCTTCGACCTGGCCGCCCGCGACGAGTTCGGCCGCCGTGCGATGGCCATAGTCGGCGATCGGCTCATTGCGATACCAGTAGATCGCCTTGTCGACGTCGCCGGTGAGTTCCGTTGCGGCCGAAATCACCTTCACCATCTCGCGCATCCGACCCTGCAGTCGCTCCGACGACGGGTTACGGAGCGTGTTGCGGTGGACGCCGGTCAACTGCGCCAAGTTGGCCACCTTCACGCCCAGCGCCTGCGACAGGCGCTTCGGCGAGATATAAGGCGTGCGCGGCTCCTGCAGGCTGTCGACAAAACCTGAGACCACTTTCGATTGTGCGAGCTGTGCGTGGGTCATGACAAATCTCCGACCTCTCTCTTACGCACAATATATGCACATTCCTAGGCATAGCAAGTGAACAGAGCCCGACGCCATTTCCAGCGCACTGCTTGTGCTTCCCCATCCTCGTAGCGGATGATAGCTAGCTGTGAGCTAGCGGCAGCAATGCGCCTCATTACCGCCGTACAAGCCAACATCGATATAGACCGAAAGCGGACGTGGGAAATCAGCAGCTCTCAAGGCGCACCGGCGCGCTGCTTGATGGTCGATTCGAGCCCGGCGTCATCCTTTTGAAAGCGGCAAGGTTGGAAGCCCAAGCTCGCGCAAGAATGTGTTGTGCTTCGCTGTCGCTGCGCGAAACTGCTTCTCGATGTCGACCAAGTCTTCATTGGCGGCTATTAGATCGATTTCGAGCTCATCCTCAGCCGTTCTGATGTAGCGGGAAATATTGAGGTTGTGACCCTCGTCGGCGATACGATCGATGCTGACGCGCTTGGAATAGCGGCCCTCCTCCTTACGGAACTTGTAGGTTTCGATGATCTTGCCGATATGGTCCGTTGTCCCGTTCTTGCCATCCCCTAATTTGTTCTGACGCTTGTCCTTCAAAAGTGCTCGGCTGCGTTGATGAAGAGAACATCGTCGGGCTTCTTACACTTCTTCAGAACAAGGATGCAGACCGGATACCCGTCGAATAGAACAGGTTGGCGGGCAGTCCGATGACGGCGTCGATGTGACCGTCCTTCAGCAGCTTGGTTCGAATGCGCTCTTCCGCCCCACCTCTGAACAGCACCCCGTGGGGGAGGATGATGGCCATTACGCCTTCATCCTTCAGGTAGTGGAAACCGTGCAACAGGAAGGCAAAGTCCGCGGCCGACTTGGGCGCCAGCCCATAGTTCTTGAACCGCACATCGTCGCCCATCGCCTCAGTCGGATCCCAGCGCAAACTGAAGGGCGGGTTGGCCACAAATGGCATCGAAGGAAGGCTTCTTTGCAGGATTCAATTCGCGCAGGATGTCCCAGTCATTGGAAAGCGTATCGCCGTGGTAGATCTCGAATTCAGTGTCCTTCACGCCATGCAACAGCATGTTCATGCGCGCGAGGTTGTAGGTGGTGATGTTCTTTTCCTGCCCGTAGATTCTGCCGATGCCGTGCGGCCCCATGCGCTTGCGCACGTTCAGCAGCAGCGAGCCGGAGCCGCACGCGAAGTCGAGGCGCAGATCACCCGGTCTCTCTGGAGCGAATATTCGCCAAACCGGAAGCCGCCGGCAGAGCCAGCTCGTGGTGTTGTTGAAAGGTGCGTAGGCATTGTGCGGACAGAGCTCTGACGGGTGGCGTCAGCTCTGCCTGCCACTATTTTCACCTTGGTCGATAATTAGCACAACAGAATATGTGGCCAGCCGGCAACAAGCCGGCCAGCAATCTATTGCTTACCCACAAACCGACGAACAGTCGTCATATGACGACTGTTCGGTCCACAGCCTTGGCCGCAGTCTCCGCCGCATTCGAGAATTCGACGGGAACTGAGCGTGATGGCAAGAATGATCGGGCACAGGCAGGCTGTTCTTTCGCCTTCGATTCCGGGAATGGCTTCCACGAATTCGGCTTTGCGGTGGAAGCTGCGTTCTCAAGTGAGCCGGCTTGCACTGCGATCCGCTGTTGGCGTTGCCGCAGCTGCGGGCGCGACCCTGCTGGCACCGGGACAGGCCTGGTCGGCTTGCTTCGTTGTTGGCGCCACGATCCAATGCGACAATACCACCACCATCGACACGACGTATCCTGATAACCCGCCCAATGACCGAGCTTACTCTGGTGCCATCGCAACACCGATCATCCTCAACATCGATGCAGGAACGACGGTAAGCGGCAAGGGCCTCGCAGTTTCCAACACTGGCGCCGGTGGTCTCAACGTCACCAACAATGGCACGATCAGCATTGATGCCGGCAACATGCCAACAGCTGGCGGCACCGCGGCGCTCTCGCTCTCGGCAGCCGGCGGCGTGATCACCTACACGGGTGGGAGCATCATCAACAACGGCACCGGCAATGCCTTCGATGCGGCGCAGACGGGAGGTGCCGGTTCGGTCGACATCAACATCGCCGCAGGTGTCTCTGCGGCAACAGGCGAAGGCATCACCGTCCGCGACGTAGCGACCAGCACCGGCGTTTCGGTCAAGACCAACAATGTCAGCGCGCTGGCGTTTGGCAAGGACGCGATCGATGCGCAGAGCCAGTCGCTGACCGGCAACATCGCGGTGACCGCCAATGGCGACCTTCAGGCGGGTAACGCCGGTTTGGTGGCGGTGATCGTTCCAGGTGCGGCAACCGGCAATATCGAGGTGACCACCAATGGGTCGATTGACGCCCGGTTCGGCATCGACGCCGAGAATCTCGGCACGGGCAGGACGACGGTGGTCGCAGGGGGTCCAATTGCCGCGACCACCGGCAACGGCATCTTTGCCGCATCGGTCGGCAGCCATGTAATAGTGGCAGCGCGCGATGTCACCGCCACCGGCAACACGGCGATCGTCGCCTGGCACGCCGGAGCTGGCGCGGGCGCGGTTGACATGAGCGCGAACAATGTCTCCGGCACGACGGGCATCGTGGCCACCAACAATGGCACGGGCACGGTCGGCGTCACTGCCACCGGCACGATCACCGGCACCCTCGCCGAGGGTATTGTGGCGACCGGCAACGATGCAGTGAGCGTAAGCGTCCTCGAGGCAGTGACCGGGGCGACCAACGGCCTGACCCTGATCGGCGGGACCGGCGGCGGCGGCGACATCTCGGTGACCGGCGTCGGGGGCTTCGTCGGCGGGACCGGCGACGCGGCGAACATCCTCAACAACGGCGCCGGCACCCTCACCGTCGACATTGCGGGCGCGAGCAACTCCACCGGCGGCCATGGCATCTACGTTCGCGATACAGCCCTTGGCGGCGACATTGGCGTCACCACAGGTGCCGTGAGCGCGCTGGCCGGAACCGCAATCGACGTGCAGACCCGGTCGGAGACCAGCAATCTCGACGTGACGGCCAACGGCGCAAT
>NZ_RZPF01000305.1:0-7176 GCF_004022735.1 Mesorhizobium sp. M7A.F.Ca.AU.001.01.1.1 | reverse complement strand
ATTCGAAGGCGCCGCCCATGCAGGTGCCGTTGATCGCCGACACCCACGGCTTTCCTGATGTTTCCAGCTTGCGGAACAGGCCGGTCATCATGCCGGCATTGTCGAACAGCGCCTTGGTCGCCTTTTCGGCGTCCTTGCCCTTTTCCGCGGCGAAGGTCGTCAGCATCTTCTGCAGCAAAGAGATATCTGCACCGCCGGAGAAGGTATCCTTGCCGGAGGTGATCACGGCGCCCTTGATGGCGGCGTCACCAGCCACCTTGTCGACAATGGCGTTCAATTCCCGCATCGCCTCTTCGGTGAAGACGTTCATCGAACGGCCGGGCATGTCCCAGGTGACCAGCGCAATGCCGTCGGCGTCGGTGTCGAGGGCGAAATTGGTGTAGCTCATCGTTTCTCTCCCCGTCAGACGCGTTCGATGATGGTTGCGGTGCCCATGCCGGCGCCGATGCACAGCGTCACCAGAGCGGTGTTGAGATCGCGCCGCTCGAGTTCGTCCAGCACCGTGCCGAAGATCATCGCGCCGGTGGCGCCGAGCGGATGACCCATGGCGATGGCACCGCCATTGACGTTGATCTTGTCATGCGGAATGTCGAAAGCCTGCATGTAGCGCAGCACCACCGAAGCGAAGGCTTCGTTGAGCTCGAACAGGTCGATGTCCGAGAGCTTCATCTTGGCGCGCTTCAACAGCTTCTCGGTGACGTCGACCGGACCGGTCAGCATCAGCACAGGCTCGGAGCCGATGTTGGCGAAGGTGCGGATACGCGCGCGGGGCTTCAGCCCCATCGCCTTGCCGGCCTTCTTCGAACCGAGCAGCACGGCCGCCGCACCATCGACGATGCCGGACGAATTGCCGGCATGATGGACGTGGTTGACCTCTTCCACTTCGGGATGCTTCTGCACCGCGACCGCATCGAAGCCGCCCATTTCGCCGGGCATGACGAAGGACGGGTTGAGCGAGGCCAGCGACTGCATGTCGGTCGACGGGCGCATATGCTCGTCATGGTCGAGGATGGTCAGGCCGTTCTGGTCCTTGATCGGAATGACGGATTTCTTGAAGCGGCCATCCGCCCAGGATTTGGCGGCGCGCTTCTGGCTCTCGACCGCATAGGCGTCGACGTCGTCTCTGCTGAAGCCGTATTTGGTGGCGATCAGGTCGGCCGAGATGCCTTGCGGCACGAACCAGCCGGGCAGGCCGACCGAAGGATCCATGAACCAGGCACCGCCCGAGGCGCCCATGCCGACGCGCGACATCGATTCGACACCGCCGGCAATGACGATCTCGTCCGCTCCCTGCGCGATCTTGGCGGCACCGAAATTGATGGCGTCGAGCCCGGAAGCGCAGAAGCGTGAGATCTGCATGCCGGGCGCCTTGGTGTCGTAGCCGGCCTCGAAGGCGGCGGCGCGCGGAATGACCGAACCCGCCTCGCCGACCGGATCGACGCAGCCGAAGATGATGTCGTCGACGTTTGCAGTGTCCAGCCCATTGCGGTCGCGCAGCGCCTCGAGCGTCTTGGCGGCAAGCCGCACCGCCGGCACCTCGTGCAGCGATCCGTCTTTCTTGCCCTTGCCACGCGGTGTGCGCACGGCGTCATAGACATAAGCTTCAGCCATTTGCTTGCTCCTTGGGTTTGCCTGATGTCGCCTTCAGAGAGAGCGTCCGATCAGCAATTTCATGATCTCGTTGGTGCCGCCGTAGATGCGCTGGACGCGGGCGTCGCGGAACATGCGGGCGATCGGGTATTCATTCATGTAGCCATAGCCGCCATGCAGTTGAAGGCATTCGTCGACGACTTTTCCCTGCAGGTCGCTGAGCCAGTACTTGGCCATCGACGCTGTCACGGGATCGAGGCCGCCCGCGATGTGGCGGGCGACGCAATCATTGTAGAAGACGCGGCCGATGGTGGCCTCGGTCTTGAGTTCGGCCAGCTTGAACTGGGTGTTCTGGAAATCGATGATCGCCTTGCCGAACGCCTTGCGCTCCTTGACGTAGTCGATGGTCAGCGCCAGCGCCCGCTCGATCATGGCGATGGCGCCCGTGCCGATCTGCAGCCGCTCCTGCGGCAGTTGCTGCATCAACTGGACGAAGCCCTGCCCTTCCTCGTGGCCGAGCAAATTGGAGGTCGGCACGCGCATGTCGTTGAAGAACAGCTCCGACGTGTCGTTGGCCTTGAGCCCGATCTTGTCGAGGTTACGGCCGCGCTGGAAACCTTCGACCTCGTCGGTCTCGACGACGATCAGCGAGGTGCCCTTGGCGCCCTTCTCCGGATCGGTCTTGGTGACGACGATGATGAAGTTCGCAAGCTGGCCGTTGGTGATGAAGGTCTTGGAACCATTGATCTTGTAGTGGTTGCCATCCTTCTGCGCCCGCGTCTTGACGCCCTGCAGATCGGAACCGGCGCCGGGCTCGGTCATGGCGATGGCGCCGATCAGCTCGCCGGTCGCCAGCTTCGGCAGCCATTTCTTTTTCTGCTCCTCGGAGCCGTAGTGGAGGATATAAGGGGCGACGATCGAATTGTGCAGGCCGATGCCGAACCCGTCGACGCCGACATGGCCAATGGCCTCGATGATGGCGCTCTCATGCGCGAAGGTGCCGCCGGAGCCGCCATATTCCTCCGGCATAGAAGCGCAGAGCAGGCCGGCGGAACCTGCCTTCAGCCAGCTTTCGCGATCGACCATCTCGTTCTTCTCGAACTCGTCGTAGCGCGGCGCGATCTCCTCCGACATGAAGCGATGCGCCATGTCGTAGAGCATGCCGACCTCGTCCGCCGCCCAGGCGGGCTTCGGCAAAGAGAGCACTTCGGCGGGATTTGTCGCCACGATTTCCTCCGCGTATCGACAGACAGAAAGGCCAGTGAAGTCGAGCTTAGAACGCTTCCGCCGGCAGTGCCATCAATGTGTCAGCGCCGCTCGAAATGCGGGCGAGATGCGCCGATGTCTCCGGCATGATCCGCTCCATGAAGAAGCGCCCCGTCACGATCTTGTTGTCGTAGAAGGATTGCGCGCCATTGGCGTCCGTCTTGCCAAGTGCCACCTTGGCCATCTGCGCCCACATATAGCCCAGAGCGACCAGGCCGAAGAGATGCATGTAGTCGGTCGAGGCGGCACCCGCATTGTCGGGCTTGGCCATGCCGTTCTGCACCAGCCACATGGTCGCTGCCTGCAAATCGTTGAGACCTTTCTTCAACGCCTTGGTGAACGGCGCCATCTTCTCGTTAGCGCGGTTCTCCTCGCAGAATTCGCCAACCTCCTTGAAGAAGGCCTGCACGGCGCGGCCGCCATGCAAACCAAGCTTGCGGCCGACGAGGTCGA
This sequence comes from Mesorhizobium sp. M7A.F.Ca.AU.001.01.1.1, assembly GCF_004022735.1. NCBI lineage: Bacteria > Pseudomonadati > Pseudomonadota > Alphaproteobacteria > Hyphomicrobiales > Phyllobacteriaceae > Mesorhizobium > Mesorhizobium sp. M7A.F.Ca.AU.001.01.1.1. The sequence continues at coordinate 3,867 of NZ_RZPF01000305.1, read as the reverse complement.
GCGCCTGGATGCCATTGGCGCCTTCATAGATCATAGCGATGCGGGCATCGCGCACGAACTGGCTCATGCCGTGCTCTTCGATATAACCGTGACCGCCGAACACCTGCTGCGCCATGACGGCGTGGTCGAACCCTTTGTCGGTGAGCACGCCCTTGACCACCGGTGTCATCAGGCCGGTGTAGTCGTCGGCGGCCTGGCGATCCTTGTCGTCGCCGGAGCGGTGGGCGATGTCGGACTTGATCGCCGTCCACAGCGCCAGCGCGCGGCCGGCCTCGTTGAAGGCTTTCATGGTCATCAGGCTGCGGCGGATGTCGGGATGGACGATGATCGGATCGGCCTTCTTGTCCGGCGCCTTCGGCCCAGACAATGAGCGGCCCTGCAAACGGTCCTTGGCGTAGCCGACAGCGTTCTGATAGGCGATCTCCGACAGCGACAACCCCTGCAGGCCGACACCGAGGCGCGCCTCGTTCATCATCGTGAACATCGCCTTCAGGCCGCCATTGGGCTCGCCGAGCAGCGTGCCCTCAGCCTCGTCATAGTTCATGACGCAGGTCGAATTGCCGTGGATGCCCATCTTCTCCTCGATCGAGCCGCAGGAGACGGTGTTCCTGTTGCCCGGATTGCCCGACGGGTCGAGCTTGAGCTTCGGCACGATGAACAGCGAGATGCCCTTGACGCCTTCCGGCGCACCCTCGATGCGGGCCAGCACCAGATGGACGATGTTGTCCGACATGTCGTGTTCGCCGGCCGAGATGAAGATCTTCTGGCCTGAAATCTTATAGGTGCCATCGCCGTTCGGCACCGCTTTGGTCCGCAACAGGCCGAGATCCGTGCCGCAATGCGGCTCGGTCAGGTTCATGGTGCCGGTCCAGGCACCCTCGATCATCCTCGGCAACCATGTCGCCTTCTGCTCGTCGGTGCCGTGGGTGATGATTGCCGCGATCGCGCCCTGCGTCAGGCCCGGATACATCATCAAGGACATATTGGCCGAGACCATATATTCGGCGACGGCGGTGTGCACGGCATAGGGCAGGCCCTGGCCGCCGAACTCGACGGGTGCGGCCAATCCCATCCAGCCGCCCTCGCGGTACTGGTCGAAGGCCTCCCTGAAGCCTTTCGGCGTGGTCACCGAGCCATCGTCGTGACGCACACAGCCTTCCATGTCGCCGACACGGTTCAGCGGATGCATGACGTTTTCGGCGAGCTTGGCGCCTTCGGCGAGGATCGCCTCGAGCACATCGGGCGTGGCGTCGGCAAATCCGGGAAGGTTCGAATAACGCTGGTAACCCAGAACCTCGTTGAGCACGAACAGCGTATCCTGGACCGGAGCCCTGTATGTCGGCATGCTTTTTCTCCACCCTGCAAACCCGGTCCGAATGCCCCGAAGACAAGCCAGGGCGGCATGCGGACCCATATTGGGAGCGGGATAGCAAAAATTGACGTTTGCGTAAACGTCAATTTTCTCGATGCGACAAGATTCCCCGCCCCCTGGAGCAATGAGCGTAGCGGCGCGACGTTGCGCAAGCCAGCGCCGAAAGGCCATAAGAGTGGGCCAGGACAACGAAAAGCCGCGTGGCAGGCCACGCGGCTAGACAGAACTCGGACAATCAGCAGACGACTTGGTGTCTGGCGCAATTCCTGACGGAATTGCTTCAGCTGGCGGCGCTCGCCTGCGGCGCCGAACGCTCGCTCAGCATCTGGCGCACCGCCGACATCGAGCCGCTGAGCTCGTTGATGGCGTCGTCGATCAGCGCCCGTTGCTTCTGCAGGCGGGCAAGCTGCTTTTCCGACTTGTCCAGCGCAAGCTTGAGCTGCTTGGTGTTTGAACCGGTGGGATCGTAGAGATCCATCATCTGCTTGACGTCGCGCAGCGAGAATCCGACCTTGCGGCCAAGCAGGATCAGCTTGAGGCGGGCCTTGTCGCGGCGCGTGTAGAGACGGGTCGAACCGTCGCGCTGCGGGTTGAGCAGGCCCTTGTCTTCGTAGAAACGCAGCGTGCGCAGCGTCACTCCATATTTCTTCGCCATCTCGCCGATGCGGACGAGGTCCTCGCCGGCTTCGGCAGACATATTGGTATTGGCCGCGGTCTCGCCGGCCGAGATAAGCTTCATGGTCACTGGCTTTCCCCGTCTGGTGGCGTCGCGGTCCTGGACCGTGCGTCGCCTGACTGGAAGCGGGGGCCTGCTTCCAGTCGTGGTTTCAACAAACAAATCGCAAACATGCGCTCAATGCGCCTTTTACGTTTACGTCAATTCTATACCGATTGCCGCAGGATGACGCAAGGGCGTTCTGCGCCCCGCCCTTTATGCCGCACCGTCAGGCCAGCAGCCAACATCCTTTCGATTTCTTAAGTTTGGTTAACGCGTTGTTTACCACGTTGGGGGAAATGTGGGCGCGTCGGCTACCCGTGTTTATCCTGTATCGAATTTTTCACGGTTTTTCGGAGCGCGGGCGAGAGCCCGGGAAGCTCGTCTTCCGCCGCGGCATCGCCGCCGGTCGCCTTCGTTCCGATAGGGACCTGGGGGAACTGGCCGCGAGCCAGCCATTCTGAAAGACGGACGCACCGATGAACAGCAAGCGGTCCTATCTCGATACACTCAATGCCGGCAGGCAGCGCAGGCCGCAGACCACGCTCGATCAGTTGAACCAGTCGCTGGAGACACTGGAGCAGCGGCTGGAGCGGACGCGCGAGGATCCGATGGCACGTCCCGAACTCCGCCAACCCGATCCCCGCCAATATGGTGCCGATGCGCGCTACCCCGCCGCCCGGCCCTCTGGCCAGCAGCGCTGGTATGAGGACCCGCAGCCCGCGTCGCGTCCGAAGAGCCCGATGCAGGGAGCCGCCGCTTTCGAGCAGAATTACCAGGCCATTGCCCGCGATATCGATCGCGTGCGCGGCCAGGAGGATGGCGTTGCCATGGTCGGCAAGATCGCCGGCGAATTGCGCGGCATGCGCGAGGAATTGCGCCACCAGATGACCGCAGGCCTGCAGCGGGAATTCGAAGCGCTGCGCAAGGACATCGAGCGGGCCTTCCAGTCAGGCGCAAGGCCCGGTGCTTCGGCCAAGGGCAGTGCTGAACTCGGCCTTGAGTTCGAGCGTCTTTCGGGCGCCATCCAGACCCTGGCCGAGAAGAGCGACGACAGAAGCGTCAACATGCTGCGCCTCGAGCTCGAACAGGTCAAAGCCGCACTCGAAACGCTGGCACGCGAAGAGAGCGTGCAGAAGGTCGACCGCCGCTGGGACGATTTCGATCGCCGCTGGACGGCGTTCGAAGACCGCCTCGACGCCGACCAGCGCAAGCGCTCGGACGACCCGGGCCTGTCTGCTCTCACCGCCCGGCTCGAGCAGATCAGCAATGCCGTCAACAATTTGCCGGAATCGTTGTCGCTGCGCTCGCTGGAGGAGAAGGTGCGGACGCTTGCCGGCGCTGTCGACCATTTCGCCAGCCAGCAAGACAATCGCGGCAGCGACACGCTTGGCATGATCGACGAGCGGCTGGACGAGATTTCCCGCGCCATCGTGGCATCGACGGTCGCCGCGCAAGCCAATTCATTCGACCACGAGGCTTTCGAGCGCATAGAGAGACGGATCGACTCGCTTGCCGGCCAGATCCAGGAAGTGGCGCAGGATCGTCCCGGCAACGCGGTCATGGACCGGTTGAGCACGCTGTCGGGCCGGGTCGACGAACTCGCCGGCCGCGCCAATCTGCCGGAGCAGGCGATGGAGCGCCTGGCCAAGCAGATCGCATTCATCGCCGACAAGATCGACCAGGCACCCGCCATGCCTGACGCCGACTACATCTTCCATGGGCTGGAGCAACGCTTCGACGTGCTGTCGAGCATGATGGAACGCCGCCAGGGTGACGC
>NZ_RZPF01000304.1:0-7183 GCF_004022735.1 Mesorhizobium sp. M7A.F.Ca.AU.001.01.1.1 | reverse complement strand
CGTCCGCCTGCTTGATGCCGTTATCGAACATCTTCTGTTCGAAACGGTTGACGATGACGTTCGGCTTCACTTCCTTGCCGGCCGTCTCGTAGACCGCCTGGATCAGCCGCTGGGTGTGGCGCAGGCACGGCACCGTCATTTCCGCGACGATGTAGAGCTTGTTGGAACCGAGCAGCACGGTCTCCGTCCATGGAAACCAGGTGCGGGGCATGTCGATGACGACATTGTCGAAATAGGCCGAAACGAGATCCAGCATGCGCACCACGACATCGGTCTTGAACGAGCGCATCTCGGCTGGATGCGCCGGTGCCGCCAGCACGCAAAGCCCGCTGGCATGCTTGGACAGCATCACGTCGAGCAGTTGGCGGTCGAGACGCTCGGGCTGGTTCTCGATCTCGGTGATGTCGAAACGCGGTTCGAGGTCGAGATATTCGGCACAGGCGCCCTGCTGGAAGTTGAGATCGACGACGCAGGTCGAGGCTCCGCGCGTCACCGAGTGATGCAGCTGGAAGGCGGTCTGCAGCGCCAGCGTCGTGGTGCCGACGCCGCCCGCCGCAGGCATGAAGGTATAGATTTGCGACTCGGTGTTTTCCTCGCGCCCGGGCCCTTGCAGCGCCCGTACCACGGAGCGCACCAGATCGGCCGTGGTGATCGGCTTGACCAGGAAATCCGCGACCTTGAGCTGCACGAGAATACGCACCGCGGCCGCGTTGAACTCCTGGGTGACGACGACGACCGGAACCTTGTCCTCCAGCCGACGCATGATGCGCTGCAGCGACTCGACCTCCTCCAGCCTTGCCGCATCCATGTCGACGATGATGGCGCCGAAGTCGGCTTCCTGGATCTCACCGCGCAACTCGGTAACGTTCTTCTCCACCGTCGAGAGCTGTATGATCTCGGAGGCGGAAAATGCGGTGCGCGTGTCCTGCGCAAACGTCCTGTCGGTCGATACGAGCAGGATCTTCCTGGTCTTGATGCCGTTTGCCATTCTGTCAGCCTGTCAGGTCGCCCGTTGACCAGTTGCCCGTTGAATCAGTTGCCTGTGGTCGACTGCGACGCCTTGGCACCGGCCGCCTGATCGGGTGTGACAGCCGCGGCACTGCCTCGTTGGGCCGGCACCAGGAGCCTGGTGTTCTGGACCCCGTATTTCCAGGGATCGACCATCTGCATGACGGTGTTGGCGGCCTGCGCATTGCCGGCGCCGGCCGTTGGCCCTTCGCTGCGCACATAGTCGTCGCTGGTGCAGCCAGCGGCAAAGCCGGCCAGCAGCAAGGCGACGCTCGATCCAAAGACCAGACGCATGGCTTCAATCCTTCGGCAGGTCGAGGAAATGCCCAGCCGAAGCGGCCGCTGCAGGTTGAGTGACGCGGCCGTCTGCCAGCGCCACGGTGCGACCGGCATCGGAATCCTTCACTTCCTCGGTGTTGTTGAGAAAATAGTCGGCATTGCTGGCCGGCTGCGTGCCATCTGTCGGCTCGACGAGCTTCTTCGACGGATCGACCGGCTTGACCAGATAGGGCGTTACGATGATGACGAGGTCGGTCTCGCGCCGCTGATAGGATTTGGACGAGAACAGAGCCCCAAGCACCGGCATCTTGCCGAGGCCCGGAATGCGCGACGTGGTGATGTCGTTTTGCGACTGCAGCAGTCCAGCGATCATGAAGCTCTGGCCGTTCTTCAGGTCGACTGACGTCCTGGCACGGCGCACGATGAAGCCAGGAACCGAGATCGTCCCGATATTGTAGGAGGCCGACGCATCGATCGAGGAGACTTCCGGCGCGATATCAAGGCTGACCAGCCCGTCTTTCAGAACCGTCGGCGTGAAATCCAGGCTGACGCCGTATTTCTTGTAGCTGACCGAGATCTTGCCGTTGTCCTCCGAGACCGGGATCGGGAACTCGCCGCCGGCGAGGAAGCTCGCCGTCTGACCGGACCGGGCGATCAGGTTCGGCTCGGCCAGTCGCCGCGCCAAGCCGCGCTCCTCCAGCGCCTTGATGGCAATATCGATCGATACGCCGTTCGATAGGAGACGACCGATGATCTCGCCAGTACCGGCCGCCGGCACTGTGCCCGGATCGATCGAGACGTCGCGGCCGCCAAGGCCATAGGCGAAATTGGCGGCGTATTTGGCACCCAGATCCTGGCCCGCCTGGCGGTTGATCTCGACAAAGCGGACGTTGAGCTGGACCTGCTGCGAAGATGAGATGTTGACCGAGTTGATCACCTCCTCGGCACCGGAAAAGCGCGTCGCGATCTTGTTTGCCTTTTCGGCGGCGACGGCATCGTCGGCCTCGCCCGACAGCACGACACGGCCATTGGCCGATCCGACCTTGATCCTGGCATCCGGCACGCTGGCGCGAATGGTGCTGGCCAGTTGGTCGGTGTCGAGCGTCACCTCGATGTCGACGGTGCCGACAAGCTGCTTTTTCTCATCGAACAGCGCAATCCCGGTGGTGCCGAGATTGTTGCCGAGCACATAGAAGGATTTGTCGGTCAGCGGATTGACGTTGGCGATCTCCGGATCGCCGATGACGATCTGGTAGAAGGCAGCACTGGTGATGATCGTCTTCGGCTTGCCCTTGGCAACCTTGATTGACGCATTCTTGGTCGACGACACGTAGACGACGTCGTTGTCAGCTCTCGCCGCCGAGGCGCCCAAGGCCAGCATCACCGCAGCGGCCAGCGAAGACGCGACAGCCACGGCGCGCAAAACGCGCAACCGCGTCATGACCCGATATATGAACAGCCCGAACATTGTCCCGTCCCTCACCCAGTCCCCACTGGTTTATTTCTGGTCCCGCGAAGGAACCTGGTATTCCTCGGCCTTCGTGCCGCGCGTTACGATGACCGTCTTGAACTTCGGTTTCTCCGGCTCCTTGGTGACGGCGTCGAACACCGAGCCGGCCGCGGCCTGCACATTCGAGGCGACCGATCCGCCGAAGGAGGAGATGGTGGTGACGCCGCTCTTGCCGTCAGCGCCTTCGCTGGCGGACCGAAGCGACAGCGAGAGCGTGCCGACGGTGCGGGCCAGCGCTACTTTCTGCGCGCCGTCCGTCGTCACCTCGATGGTCACCGAATTGGAAATCTGCGGCGTCGTCTGGCGCTCGTCGGCGCCCTGCCCGACGCTCAGCACCTTGGCATCGGCGACAACGATCTCGGAGGTGATGGTGGAACCGGCAGCGCCTTGCGCATTCTTGGCCACTTCCTGAATTTCGCCGGCATCGCGCGTCAGCACCACGTCAACGCGGTCACCGGGCGTGACGAAGCCGCCGACTCCGGCGATCTCGTCGGTGCGGATGGTGACCGCCCGCATTCCGGGCGTCATCATGTTGGAGAGCGTCGCGCGGCCATTCGGGCCGGACAGCTTGGCCAGCAGCACCGGTTCGTTGACCTCGATCGGCGACAGCACCACGCGGCTGCCGTCGGCGAGCAACGCATTGATGGTGGTGAAGGCGCCCTGCGGCACGGACTCTTGCGACCACGGGATTTCGCTGAGCTGCGCGCGGTCGAGCTCCATGCCGTAGCGCAACGGGGCATTCGCCACCACGATGGTCTTGAATTCGACTTTCGGCACGACAGGTGCCGGAATCGACGACGTCTTCTCTTCGGAATCGGCCTTGGCCTGGCTTTTGACCCAGAAATCCGCGGCAAAGATCGAGATCGCGCCGAAAACGGCGGCGATGCCGATCATCGATATGGCCTTGCCCCTCACGCCTAAACCCCTGATATCAGCAGTTTCTTATTTAGTTGGGCTCACGTTAGGCGGCATTGTTAAAGAATCAGGAATCCCGGGCGTTGGTATCGGATCTATTTCCGCCGGCTTGGTTATCGAATGGTTTTGGGGTAAGAGGGCCCAGATCCCCGAACGGAACAGGAACCTCGGTCGCTTGGCGCTGAAAAGCGTGGCAGTATCGCGAGGTGATTCGCAGCACCGGAACCTATGGCAGGCATGGACGACAGCAACGATCTCTTCGGCAATATGGACAAGCAGCCGCAGCCGGTGCGTACCGCTGCGCGCCCGGCGGATCCACTGGTGGTGCAAGCCACCAAGCGTCCTGCCTCGACCAAGGACGGCAGCGAGGGCTATAGCGCCGCCGACATCGAGGTGCTGGAAGGGCTGGAGCCGGTGCGCCGCCGGCCAGGCATGTATATCGGCGGCACGGACGACAAGGCGATGCACCATCTGTTCGCCGAGGTCATCGACAATTCGATGGACGAAGCGGTTGCCGGCCACGCCACCTTCATCGATGTCGAGCTTTCGGCCGACGGCTATCTCGCCGTGACCGACAATGGCCGCGGCATCCCGATCGATCCGCACCCGAAGTTCAAGAAGCCGGCGCTTGAAGTGATCATGACGACGCTGCATTCGGGCGGCAAGTTCGACTCCAAGGTTTACGAGACATCAGGCGGCCTGCATGGCGTCGGCGTATCCGTGGTCAACGCGCTGTCGGACCATCTCGAGGTCGAGGTCGCGCGGGGACGGCAACTCTATCGGCAAAAATTCTCGCGCGGCGTTCCCGTGACCGGCCTGGAACAGTTGGGCGAGGTCCACAACCGGCGCGGCACAAAGATCCGCTTCCACCCCGACGAGCAGATTTTCGGCAAGGGCGCGGCGTTCGAACCGGCGCGGCTCTACCGTATGACGCGCTCGAAAGCCTATCTGTTCGGCGGCGTCGAAATCCGCTGGACCTGCGATCCGTCGCTGATCAAGGAAAAAGACCAGACGCCGGCCAAGGCGGAATTCCATTTTCCCGGCGGCCTGAAGGACTATCTCAAGGCATCGCTCGGCGACGACTTCCAGGTAACGCGCGAGATTTTCGCCGGCAAGAGCGAGAAACAGGGCGGCCACGGCTCGCTCGAATGGGCGGTGACCTGGTTCGGCGGCGACGGCTTCATCAATTCCTACTGCAACACCATCCCGACCGGCGAAGGCGGCACCCACGAGGCCGGCTTCCGCAACGTTTTGACGCGAGGCCTGCGCGCCTATGCCGACCTCGTCGGCAACAAGCGCGCGTCGATCGTCACCTCGGAAGACGTCATGATCTCGGCGGCGGGCATGCTGTCGGTGTTCATCCGCGAGCCGGAATTCGTCGGACAGACCAAGGACAGGCTGGCGACGATCGAGGCAATTCGAATTGTCGAGACCGCGATCCGCGATCCGTTCGACCATTGGCTGGCCGACAATCCGCAGGAAGCCTCGAAGCTGCTCGAATGGGTGATCGCACGCGCCGACGAGCGGGTGCGCCGGCGCCAGGAAAAGGAAGTGTCGCGCAAGAGCGCGGTGCGCAAGCTGCGGCTGCCGGGCAAGCTCGCCGACTGCACGCAGAATGCCGCGGCCGGTGCAGAACTGTTCATCGTCGAAGGCGACTCGGCCGGCGGCTCGGCCAAGCAGGCGCGCGACCGCGCCAGCCAGGTCGTGCTGCCATTGCGCGGCAAAATCCTCAACGTCGCCAGCGCCGGCAACGATAAGCTGGCGGCCAACCAACAGATTTCGGACCTGATCCAGGCGCTCGGCTGCGGTACGCGTTCGAAGTACCGCGATGAGGATCTGCGCTACGACCGCGTGATCATCATGACCGACGCCGATGTCGACGGCGCCCATATCGCCTCGCTGCTGATCACCTTCTTCTATCAGGAGATGCCGGCGCTGGTGCGTGGCGGCCATCTCTATCTCGCCGTGCCGCCGCTTTACTCGATCAGGCAAGGCGGCAAGGTCGCCTATGCCCGAGACGACGCCCACAAGGACGAGCTCCTGCGCACCGAATTCACCGGGCGCGGCAAGGTGGAACTGGGCCGCTTCAAGGGTCTGGGCGAGATGATGGCCGCCCAGCTCAAGGAAACCACCATGGATCCGAGGAAGCGAACGCTGCTCAGGATCGATGTAATCGACGCCGAGACGGCGACCAAGGACGCCGTCGATGCGTTGATGGGCACGAAGCCGGAGGCCCGCTTCCGGTTCATCCAGGAACGCGCCGAATTCGCCGAGACGGAAGTGCTGGATATCTAGCCGCCAGCCGGTCCATAACAAGGCTCCAGCTGCGGAGACGAGCATGTGACCAGGACGCGGCTGAAAGGCTATTTCGGGACGAGTTTAGCCGGGTTGACGCAGCCGACGCGCTCCGACTGGATCTTTGCCTTGCGCACCGTTTCAGCCGGCTTGATCGCGCTGCTGGCAGCCTATGCGCTGAAGCTCGACCATCCGCAATGGGCCATGATGACGGTGTTCATCGTCGCCCAGCCGGTTGCCGGCATGGTGCTGGCGAAGGGCTTCTACCGGCTGCTCGGCACGCTGGTCGGCGGCATCGCCGCGATCGGCATCACCACCGTTTTCGGCACCAACCCCTGGGTGCTGGTGACTGTGCTTGCCGTCTGGATCGGCATCTGCACCTTCGTCTCGTCGCTGCTGCGCAATCCGGAAGCCTATGGCGCCGCCCTGGCCGGCTACACCGCAATGATCATCGGCCTGCCCGCTTTCGGACAGCCGCATCTCGTCGTCGACCTCGCTGTCGCGCGCTGTGCCGAGATCGTGCTCGGCATCGTCTGCGCCGGCCTGACCAGCCGGCTGATCCTGCCAAAACTGGCCAGCGACGCCATCGTCTCGCGCCTGAAACGCTGCATCCTCGATCTTGCCACCTATGCCGGCGGTGCGTTCTCCGGCGGCGACCCGGCAACGCTGTCCGCGCTGCACCGAAAGCTGGTCACGGATACCCAGACGCTCGGCGAGATGCGCGCCTATGCCAGGCTCGAGGCGCCGAGCTTCGCGCCGCGCGCGCATCCGGTCCGGCGCACGATCGGACAACTGCTCTCGGCGCTGTCGGCGGCACGTGCGTTGCATTCGCATGCCGCTCCGAAGAATGCGGCGCTCATTCCGGTGCGTTCGGAGTTGCAAGCCCTTGTCGGTGAAATGGCCGCGAAGCCCGGCGCGCTGGACGACACCACGCCTTGGGTGGCGCGGCTCGACACCATCTCGGCCAAGGCCCGGCAAATGCCCGATGCCTCGACCGACCAGGGCGACGACAGGGTCGGCACGATCACCCGCCTGACCATTGCCGCCGATTTCGCCGATGCGCTCAAGCAGGTGCTGCGCGGCCTCGATGCCCTGCGTGCGCCTGCCACGCGCCCGGCCAGGGGCAGCAGGCAGCCTGCGCTGGTGGTGCATCGCGATTACGCCGGCGCATCGCGC
>NZ_RZPF01000303.1:0-7220 GCF_004022735.1 Mesorhizobium sp. M7A.F.Ca.AU.001.01.1.1 | reverse complement strand
CTGATGCAGCGCGGCGCAATCGACATGATCATCGTCGGTACCGACCGCACCACCGCCGACGGCGACGTCTGCAACAAGATCGGCACCTATCTCAAGGCGCTCGCCGCCGCCGACAACGACGTGCCGTTCTATGTCGCGCTGCCGTCGCCGACCATCGACTGGACGGTGCATGACGGACTGGCCGAAATCCCGATCGAGCAACGCTCGGCCGACGAGGTCTCGCTGGTCTGGGGCAAGACCGCCGCCGGCGAGATTGCCCAGGTGCGCATTTCGCCTGAGCCGGCGCCGGCGGCCCACCCGGCCTTCGACGTGGCGCCGGCGCGGCTGGTGACCGGCCTGATCACCGAGCGCGGTGTCGCCAAGGCCTCGCGCGAGGGCCTGAAGCAGATGTTTCCCGAGCGGGCGTAGCCGCTCGCTTCTAGTACAGAGGCTCGGCCATGTGCTTGGGTGTCGGCCAAGTCTCGGTGATACCCGGCTGCACCGGCCGCTCCAGATAGGTCGAGAGCACCACATAGCTGCGCGTCGAGGTGACGCCCGGCGTTTCGTAGAGGCGCGCCAAAAGGCCTTCGAGGGCCCTGGTGTCTTCGGTGCGGACCTTCAGCAGCATGCAGGTGTCGCCGGCGACGGTATGGATTTCCTCCACTTCGGGATATTGCGAGACCGCCATCAGTTCCGGCGTCTTTCCCCAGCCCCTGGTGTCGATATGGACAAAGGCGAGCAAAGGCTTTTTCACCGCCCGGGGATCGATGATGGTGACCGTGTTGCGGATGGCGCCGCTGCGCCGGAGCCGTTTGACCCGCTCATGCGCTGCCGGTGGCGACAAGCCGACGCGATCGCCGAGTTCGGCGTAGCTGATCGTGGCATCATCGACCAGGACACCTAATATTCTTCGGTCTATCGCGTCGAGATCGCGGGCCGCCGGCCTGTTCTGCAGAATGCCATCTGTTTCTTCATCCATGGCGAAATTCCTGGTTCTCCGCTGAATAGAATACGGCCATTATGCCGATATGTCGAACATTGATCAACTTGCACCATTGACTGCCCGAGCCCCGATCCCGGCGCTTGCCTATCTGTTGACGGGCTGCATCGCGGTCATCGGCTCGAACTCGCTGGTGCTGGGTCCGATTGCACCGGCTGTCGCCTCGTCGTTCGGGACCAGCGTGCCGGCCGTGATGATTGCGGCGGCCGCGTTCGGCCTCGGCACCTCTGCCAGCGCGCTGTTCCTGGCGCGCTACATCGACCGGCTCGGTGCTCGCAGAATGCTGCAGGGCGCACTGCTGCTGTTGGCACTGGCGCTGGTCGCCAGCGCCGCGGCACCCACGGTGATCATGCTGGTCGCCGCACAGCTGCTGGCCGGCATCGCCGCCGGCGTCGCCATGCCGGCGATCTATGCCAGCGCGGCGGCCATCGCCCCACCGGGCAGGGAGAGCGGCACGATCGGCGTCGTGCTGACCGGATGGACGCTCAGCATGGTCGCCGGCGTCTCGCTGTCGGCCGTGCTTGCCGATCTTGTGCATTGGCGCGCCGTTTTCGTGGCGGTCGCGGTGCTTGCGGCCCTTGCATGGATGGGACTGACAGTGACGTCGCTCAGCGACACCAGGAAGGCCGGACCGGCGCCCGCCCCGCTGGAAGCGCTCGGCATTCCCGGAATCCTGCCGCTGCTGGTCGCGTGCGCGGCCTTCATGACTTCGTTCTACGGCGTCTATGGCTATCTCGGCGACCATCTTCATGTCGGGCTTGGACAGCCGGTGAGTGCCAATGGCCTGGCGGCGCTTGCCTACGGCATAGGCTTCGGCACCGCTGCTCTGCTCGACGGCGTCATCGACAGACTGGGTGCGCGGCGCGTCATGCCGTTTGCCTATCTTCTTGTCGCCGTCGTCTACGTCGCGATGGCGGCGACGAGCGACAGTTTCGGGCTGACCTTGACCATGGTGGCAATCTGGGGACTGGCCAATCATTTCGGCCTGAACGTCCTGGTGATGCGCCTGTCGGCGCTCGATCCGTCGCGGCGCGGCACGATCATGGGGCTGAACAGTGCGGTGACTTACCTCGCGGTCTTTGTCGGCACCACCAGCTTCGGGCCGCTTTATTCCAACTTCGGCTTTGCTGTCTGCGTGATGGTTGCAGCACTGCTCATGCTGATCGCCGCATCGGCGGCGGCGTGGCGCACGCGGTAGTCGAACGTGCTTGGCCCAACCTTCTCACGGTTGACAGCAGCGTCCTGCCCTTTCATACAAAGCCGTTAATGTTCTCAGGGCGGGGTGAAAGTCCCCACCGGCGGTAAGGGTTTCTACCCAAGCCCGCGAGCGCTTTCCGGTCCACGCATCAATGCGTGGATTCTTAAGTGCTAGAGCGTCCTTTACGCGTCCAAGGGACGCGTGGCGCTCTAGTGGAAAGGTCAGCAGATCCGGTGTGATTCCGGAGCCGACGGTTACAGTCCGGATGGAAGAGGACGAAACGGAAGCCGGCCCGCTTTTTGCGGGCTTAATCCGTATCGTGCGTCCTGATTCTGGTTCGAAACGGAAGGATGGACCCATGAATCAGCATTCCCATAAAGACTATGAAACGACCCGCATCGCCGTTATCCGCGCGCGCTGGCATGCCGACATCGTCGACCAGTGCGTACAGGCCTTCGAAGCTGAACTGGCCTCTCTGGGAGACGAGCGCTTCACCGTCGACATCTTCGACGTGCCCGGCGCCTATGAAATTCCCCTGCATGCCAAGACCCTGGCCGGGACCGGCCGTTATGCCGCGATCCTCGGCACAGCCTTTGTGGTCAATGGCGGCATCTACCGGCATGAGTTCGTCGCAAGTGCTGTCATCGACGGCATGATGAACGTGCAGCTGTCGACCGGCGTGCCGGTGCTGTCGGCGGTGCTCACCCCGCACAACTACCACGACAGCGCCGAGCACCACCGCTTCTTCTTCGAGCACTTCACTGTCAAGGGCAAGGAAGCGGCGAACGCCTGCGTGCAACTCCTGGCGGCGCGGGACCTGATCGCGGCCTGAGGTCGTCAAACTGGCCGGATTTCAACCCTGCAACAAGAATTGCGATCGAGAAGCGCTCCGAAGGTTGCGGTTCCCTTGAAATCCCGCCAGAAGCATCAAGGGCCGACCGGCAAACCGGCCGGCCCGCGACGTTGCGCTTGAAACCAGATACGGGAGACTATTGGGTGGCTCGCATAACACTGAGACAATTGCTCGACCACGCCGCCGAATACGGCTATGGCGTGCCCGCTTTCAACATGAACAACATGGAACAGGGCCTCGCCATCATGGAGGCCGCCGAGGAGACCAAGTCGCCGGTCATCCTGCAGGCTAGCCGCGGCGCGCGCGCCTATGCCAATGACGTGGTGCTGGCCAAGCTGATCGACGCGCTGGTCGAAATCCATCCCGACATTCCGGTCTGCATGCATCTCGACCATGGCAACAACGAAGCCACCTGCGTCACCGCGATCCAGTACGGCTTCACCTCCGTCATGATGGACGGATCGCTGAAGGAAGACGGCAAGACGCCGGCCGACTACGCCTACAATTCCGGCATCACCAAGCGCGTCGTCGACATGGCGCATTGGGGCGGCGTGTCCGTCGAAGGCGAGATCGGCGTGCTCGGCTCGCTCGAGAGCGGCGGCGGCGAGCAGGAAGACGGCCACGGCGTCGAAGGCGCGATCAGCCACGACCAGCTTTTGACCGATCCCGAACAGGCGGTCGAGTTCGTCAAGGACACCCATGTCGATGCGCTGGCGGTGGCCATGGGCACCAGCCATGGCGCCTACAAATTCTCGCGCAAGCCGGACGGCGCGGTGCTGGCCATGAACGTCATCGAGGAGATCCATCGCCGCCTGCCGAACATGCACCTGGTCATGCACGGCTCGTCCTCGGTGCCCGAGGATCTGCAGGAGATCATCAACAAATATGGCGGCCAGATGAAGCCGACCTGGGGCGTGCCGGTCGAGGAGATCCAGCGCGGCATCAAGCACGGCGTGCGCAAGATCAACATCGACACCGACAACCGCATGGCGCTGACCGGCGCGATCCGCAAGGTGCTGACCGAGAACCCGAGCGAGTTCGACCCGCGCAAGTATCTGACACCGGCCATGGCCGCCATGCGCAAGCTCTGCAAGGAGCGCTTCGAACAGTTCGGCACCGCCGGCAACGCGCAGAAGATCAAGCCGCTGCCGGTCGCCGAAATGGCCAAGCGCTACAAGTCGGGCAGTCTGGACCCGAAGTTCGGCTGAGCTGAACGCTGGTATCGAGGGCAGGAGCGCGGCAGCGCCCTGCCCGTTTACCGAACGCTATTGAAGCGTGCGCGCCGGCGGCTGACCGGCGTGGTCGCGCGCGATGCCGGCGTCGGCATCCTCGGCGCCAAAAGCACGGTCGAGGCCCGTCGCCACGACCGAGACCCTGAAGCGGCCTTCCATGCCCTTGTCGAAGATGGCGCCAACGATGATGTCGGCATCCTCGTAGACCTCTTCGCGAATGCGGGTGGCGGCCTCGTCGACTTCAAACAGGGTCATGTCCCTGCCGCCCGATATCGAGACCAGCACGCCCTTGGCGCCTTTCATCGACACTTCGTCGAGCAGCGGGTTGGCGATCGCGGCTTCGGCCGCCTTCATCGCGCGGCCTTCACCGGAAGCCTCACCGGTGCCCATCATGGCGCGGCCCATGTCGCGCATCACGGATTTGACATCGGCGAAGTCGAGATTGATCAGGCCTTCCTTGACGATGAGGTCGGTGATGCAGCTGACGCCGGCATAGAGCACCCGGTCGGCAATGACGAACGCATCGGCGAAGGTGGTCTTGGCATCGGCGATCCTGAACAGGTTCTGGTTCGGGATGACGATCACCGTGTCGGCGCTCTCGCGCAGCCGCTCGATGCCTTCTTCGGCCATCTGCATGCGGCGCCGGCCTTCAAAGGTGAACGGCTTCGTGACGACGCCAACCGTCAGGATGCCGGCTTTGCGCGCCGCCTGGGCGATGATTGGAGCCGCACCGGTTCCCGTGCCGCCGCCCATTCCGGCGGTGACGAAACACATATGCGTGCCGGCCAGATGATCCATGATCTCGTCGAGCGATTCCTCGGCCGCGGCGCGACCGATCTCGGGAAGCGATCCGGCGCCCAGCCCTTCGGTGACATGAGCGCCAAGCTGGATCAGCCGCGTCGCCTTGGACATAGTCAGCGCCTGCGCGTCGGTGTTGGCGGCGATGAATTCGGTACCCTGAAGCTGCTCGGCGATCATGTTGTTGACGGCATTGCCGCCGCCGCCGACGCCGATAACGGTGATCTTGGGTCTCATCTCGGAGATTTCGGGCTTCTTGAACTCGGCCATGCCTGTTTCTCCTTCGTCAATTGCGCGCGCTTCACGACCCACCCGCAGACTGCCTTGGGCATATTGCAATCGAGCGGCATGACGCGAATCAGTCCGTTGCGATGGGTACCCCAAAAAGCCAGACAGCGGCCAGAGGTGCAAGTGCATGCGAGGTCAAGATTTGTGATGACCGTTTTGCACAGCGTGGCTCGGGCGCTGCGTGCGCCAGATCTTACCGCAGCGAACTCGCCGCTCCCGCCGATAGCGGCTGCGCGCTGGTTTACCGTCTCGTGCTTGGCATTCCGCCCTCCAACCTCTATGTTGCGATCGCAGATCGCGCAATTGGTTTTGAAATGCCTCCCGACATACCAGCTAGTGACTTGAAAAAATAAGGAAAAGCGCTTGGCGACAGCCACGTCTGTTTTCCTAAAACTCACCAGCTATTTTTACCAGGGACGTGCGGCCGGTCAGGCTGCGGCACCTTCGAAAACCAGAGGTTTTAAATTGAGCGATGCAATTGCGGACGTTTTGAACTGGCTTGAAAGCAGAACCGACATCCAGAGCCTCAGGGCGGCGGTGTGCGACCTCAACGGTATCATGCGCGGCAAGCGCATTCCCGTCGAGCAGGCAAGAAAGGCGCTGGAAGGCAAGCTGCGCATGCCTTTTTCGCTGATCGGACTGGATGTCTGGGGCGAAGACATCGAAGGCAACAGCCTGGTTTTCTCGACCGGCGATGCCGATGGACTGTGCCAATGGACCGGGCGCGGCATTCTGCCGGTGGCCTGGACGGCGCATCCGACGGCACTTGTCCCGCTGTGGCTTGCCGACGAAAGCGGCGCGCCCTATCTCGGCGACCCGCGACGGGCGCTGGCCCGCATCCTCGATCGCTACAAGGCCCTGGGCCTGACCCCGGTCGCGGCAACGGAACTCGAATTCTACCTCGTCGATCCGCAATCGCAGCGGCCGGTCGGCCCTGTCTCGCCGGTGACCGGACGCCGGCTCGATTCCGACGCGGCGCTGTCGATCGACGAAATCGACGATTTCGAATCCTTCATCCATGACGTCTACGAGGCTTGCCGGACGCAAGGCATTCCCGTCGACACGGCCATCGCCGAAAACGGCGTCGGTCAGTTCGAGATCAATCTGAACCATGTCGCGGACGCGTTGCGGGCGGCTGACGATGCGGTGCTGTTCAAGCGCACGGTGAAGGGCATTGCCCGCAAGCACGGCTTTGCCGCCTGCTTCATGGCCAAGCCCTATGGCGACCGGGCGGGCAACGGCTTTCACGTTCATTTCAGCCTGGTCGACGGTGAAGAGCGCAACGTCTTCGACGACGGCACCGACCAGGGCTCGGAGACCATGCGCCATGCAGTCGGTGGCCTGCTTGCGGCAATGGCCGAGAGCACGCTGGTATTCGCGCCGCACTTCAATTCGTACCGCAGGCTGCGCCCAAGATCCTATGCGCCAACCGCGGTCGCCTGGGGCTATGAGAATCGCATGGTCGCGATCCGCATTCCGGGCGGGCCGACCGCTGCTCGCCGTATCGAGCACCGCGTATCGGGAGCCGACGCCAACCCCTATCTGGTGCTCGCGGCCATATTGGGCGCCGCGCTGACCGGCATCGAAAGACAGTTGTCGCCAGGTGATCCGATCGGCACAGACGGCCAGGGACTTCCGCCGGCAAAGCTGCCGCCGGACT
Organism: Mesorhizobium sp. M7A.F.Ca.AU.001.01.1.1; assembly: GCF_004022735.1. Lineage (NCBI taxonomy): Bacteria > Pseudomonadati > Pseudomonadota > Alphaproteobacteria > Hyphomicrobiales > Phyllobacteriaceae > Mesorhizobium > Mesorhizobium sp. M7A.F.Ca.AU.001.01.1.1. The sequence continues at coordinate 212 of NZ_RZPF01000303.1, read as the reverse complement.
GGGCATCCGCGATCGCCGCCTTCGAGAGCGGGACGCATGTGGCGGAGATTTTTCCAGCCATCCTGCGCGACTCCTTTGTGGCCTGCAAACGCCAGGAGCTGAACACGTTCGCGCTCAATGTCAGCGATTTCGAGATCGAGACATACCTCGAGAGCGTCTAGATCGGGTTACGCCAGTACGGCCAAGCTGCCGCGCATCGGCCAATCATGTCC
>NZ_RZPF01000302.1:0-7240 GCF_004022735.1 Mesorhizobium sp. M7A.F.Ca.AU.001.01.1.1 | reverse complement strand
AGATCACAGTCCGCGGCAGACAGGGTGGCGACCGCGTGCGCGTGACTTTTGGCACCGAGCGCGGCTGTCCCATCCTCGATCGCGAATAGCGATCGACCTCAGCGGAAAACCGACGCTCAGAATCATCAGCAGGTCGAACCGGCGGTTGGCTGGCTCGACCGCCGGGCCACGCGACAATTACGCACAGTAATTTTGCGTGATGTCGCCTTGCGGCGGCGAGGCACCCCGCCTATGCTTCCTGATGAACATGATTTCCCCTGAGACGGTCGCCAACAGCAAGCGCGCCTGGCTGAAGATTCTCGCCCGCTACAAGAAGCCTGACAGGCGGCGCAGCACCGTCGAACTCGCCATCACTCTCATTCCATTCGCCATGCTCTGGGGCCTGTCCTCGGCGGCCTATGCCTATGGCCATTGGTGGGGACTGATCCTCATCCTTCCCGCGGCCGGGTTTCTGGTGCGCATCTTCATGATCCAGCACGATTGCGGCCACGGCTCCTTCTTCGCCAATCGCTACGCGGACGACTGGATCGGCCGCGCGCTCGGCATCCTGACGCTGACGCCCTACGATTGCTGGCGGCGCGCCCACGCGACCCACCACGCCAGCGCCGGCAATCTTGACGAACGCGGCATGGGCGACATCCGGACGCTGACCGTTGCAGAATACCGGCAGATGTCGTGGCGAGGCCGCCTTGCCTATCGTCTCTATCGCCACCCGCTGGTGATGTTCGGGCTCGGTCCGATCTGGCTGTTCATCTTCGAGCAAAGGCTGCCCGTCGGCATGATGCGCGGCGGCCTGACCCCTTGGGTGTCGTCGATGACCACCAATCTTGGCATCGCGGTCGCAGCAGCCATCCTCATTTGGTTCGTCGGTCCCGGCGCGTTCCTGGTGGTCCACCTGCCGATCGTCATCCTCGCCGGTTCGGCCGGCATCTGGCTGTTCTATGTCCAGCACCAGTTCGAGGAAACGGAATGGGCGAAGGATGTCGACTGGGAATTCCAGCACGCCGCCTTGCACGGATCGTCCTATTACGACCTCCCGCCGGTGCTGAACTGGTTCACCGGCAACATCGGTGTCCATCACGTCCATCACCTCTCCGCCAAGGTGCCGTGCTACCGGTTGCAGGAAGTGCTGCGGGATTATCCCGAGCTGCGCGACATCGGCCGTGTCACGCTGCTGGAAAGCCTGCGCTGCGTTAAACTGGCGTTGTGGGACGAGAACCGCCGCAAGCTGGTGTCGTTCCGCGAGGCACGGGCGGCGGCTTAAGCAATTCCAGCAGAAGTGGTGAACGGTTTCCAGGGAAAGCGCGTAGCGTTTTCCCTGGGGCAATTGCGTCAAACCAAGAAAAGTAAAACGACCGCCAGTCTATAGGCACCGCGCCTGGAGCTCCTACCAGGCAGCCCTGATCATGTCGGCGGCCTTTTCGGCGATCATGATGGTTGGCGCATTGGTGTTGCCACCAATCAGTGTCGGCATCACCGAGGCGTCCACGACACGCAAGGCTTCAAGCCCGCGCACCTTGAGTTGCGGATCGACCACCGCCATCTCGTCGACGCCCATCCGACAGGAGCCGACCGGGTGATAGACCGTGTCGGCGCGGGTACGGATATGGGTCATCAGATCGGCATCGCTTGGCTCGCCGGCGATGTGCATTTCCTTGTGCCGGTAGCGCGTCAGCGCCGGTGAAGCCAGCACCTGCCGGGTGATCCTCACGCCTTTCAACAGCAGCTCCGCATCGCGCTGGTCGCTGAGAAAGCGCGGATCGATGCGCGGCGCGGCAAGTGGATCGGCGCTGGCCAGCCCAACCTCGCCACGCGAGTGCGGCCGCAATATGCAGACATGACAGGAGAAGCCGAAGCCGTAGTGCAGCGTGCGCGCATGGTTTTCGACCAGCCCGATGACGAATTGCAGCTGCAGGTCAGGGCGCTCAAGCGCCGGGTCGGATTTGACGAAAGCGCCGCTCTCGGCCGCCGGCGAGGCGATCAGCCCGGTCCCATCCCGCCGCCACTGCGCGATATGCCGTAGGAAACCCAACGCGCCGCGCGGGCTCATGCCAAGCATATCGGTGTCCTTCGATCTCCAGCCGACGATGAAATCGAGGTGGTCCTGCAGGTTCTTGCCGACGCCCGGCAATTCGTGGACGACGGGAACGCCATGCACGGCAAGTTCGGCCGCCGGGCCGATACCCGACAGCAACAGAAACTGCGGCGAACCGAAGGCACCGCCACACAGGATCACCTCGCACGACGCCTGCGCCACTGCCTCGCCTTTGCGTGTCCGGTAGCGGATACCGGTGGCCCGCTTGCCGTCAAGGACGATGCCTGTGGCGTGCGCCCGCGTGATCACGGTCAGATTGGTCCGCTGCATCACCGGATGGAGATAGGCGGCGGCAGTCGAACAGCGCTCGCCATTACGGGCGCCACCGGCAAATTGGGTCACCTGGAAATAGCCGGCGCCCTCTTGTTCCGGTCCGTTGAAATCGTCCAAGGCGCGAATCTGGTTTTCGGCACAAGCCTCTATGAAGGCCTTGGCGATTGGCCTCGGCGAGCGCTGGTTCGACACTTTCAACGGGCCGTCCCCGCCATGCAGGGCATCAGTGCCGCGCTCATTGCCTTCGGCGCGCCGGAAATAGGGCAGAACCTCATCCCATGACCAGCCCTCACAGCCCAGATCGGCCCATTCGTCATAGTCGCTGCGATGGCCCCTGACATAGAGCATCGCATTGATGGCGCTGGAGCCGCCCAGCGCCTTGCCGCGCGGCTGGTAGCCCTTGCGGCCGCCAAGACCTTGCTGCGGCACGGTTTCGAAGGCCCAATTGTTGATCCTGGGCCGGCCGGAAAGCATACCGATAATGCCAGCCGGAGCGCGGATCAGCATATCCCTGCCCTCGCCGCCAGCTTCGATCAGGCAGACCGTTTTCGAGGGGTCTTCCGAAAGCCGTGCGGCAAGCGCACAGCCGGCGGACCCAGCGCCGGCTATGACATAGTCGTAACGCATGAAGACCCTCCCCGATCATTCCGGATTTTCCATCCGGAAGCTCAAGAGAAGGCTTGAACAGGGGGCGTTGTAAAGACGCGCGGAATTACCGCAACGTCAGCCGCTGCGAACGCGCCGCCAGGAGTATTTCGGGCCTTTTGGTTCCGGCACGGCGGCTGGCTGGTAGTAGAGCCCCAATCCGCCGGTGCGGCCCTCCTCCAGGCGCTTCAACAGCACGGGGTTCGATATCTCGAACTCGTCGAAGCCCAGCCGCAGCATATGCGGCAGTTGGTCGACCAGCACCTGGCCGGTAGCGCGAACGGCACCTTCGAAATGGTAGCGGCCGCGCAGCAGCTCTCCCTTGGAGAAGGAGCGGCCGTCGCTGAAGGCCGGAAAGGCCAGCGCCACCAGCGACAGCTGGTCGAGCAGGTCGGCGACCTTCTCGAGCTGATCACCCGGCTGCAGCAGGACGCCGAGCCGTTCCTTGGCCGAGCGGCGCACCTCCGGATCGAGATCGAGGAAGACTTGCAACGGCAGGATGAAGCGGCCGTTGCCGGACAGCGCATCGGCGCTTTCGGCATGCGTCCACTCATCCTCCTGAAAACCCGCAGGGGTCCAGAGCCGGGTCTCCGGTGTCGTCGGTTCAGTCATCAAAAAGTTCCTAAACAGTCAAACGAAACCAAGGATGTGTTGAGATTCAGGTCAGGCTGCGCCGAAAATGGCGGCTTCCGAGAACCGGAGCGGAGCATACTTGAAGTACGTGAGCACCGGAAGCGCAGGAAGCCGCCGTTTGCAGGCCAGCCTTACCTGAATATCAGCATATCCTAAAGGGATGCGTCGGTCAGCGACTTCTCCAGCCCCGACAGGTGAATGCCGCACTCGGTCTTGGCATGACCGGCCCAGCGGCCGCTGCGCGCGTCCTCGCCCGGCTGCACCGGCTGCGTGCACGGGAAGCAGCCGATCGACAGATAGCCATAAGCGACCAGCGGATTTTCGCGCAGCGCATGCGCGCGCATATAGTCGGCCTGGTCCGATGTCGTCCAATGCGCCAGCGGATTGATGCGGATGCGCGGACCGACCGCCTCGAACACCGGCAGCGCTGCCCGCGTCGCGGCCTGAAAACGCTTGCGGCCAGTGAGCCAGGCACGAAATGGCGCGACACCGCGCGCCAGCGGCTCCACCTTGCGCACGTCGCAGCAGGCATCGGTATCGCTTTGGTGCAGATTGCCCGTCGGATCGATCCGTTCGAGTGCTGCTTCCTCGGGTTTGATCACCCTTATGTTGGTCAGCCCGAAATCGGCGGCGAGCGCATCGCGATAGCCGAGCGTCTCCTCGAAATGCTTGCCGGTGTCGAGGAAGATGACCGGCAGCGTCCGGTCGATCTTGGCGATCATGTGCAGCAGCACAGCCGAATCCGCGCCGAACGACGACACCGCCGCGATCTCGTCGAGGAACAGTTCGCGGGCCGAGCGTTCGATGATCTCGAGCGGCTTCAGATGACCATAGAGCGCGTCGAGCCCTGCCGCTTTGGCGGCGATGCCGTCATCGACGTCTCCAATACGGTCAAGCGGCCTTGGCTTCGCCAGCATAGAGCGCCTCCTTGAACGGCGCGGGACCGACTCGGCGGTAGGCGTCGATGAATTTCTCTTGTGGGTCGAGCCGAAGGCCGAGATAGGTCTCGACGATCTGTTCGATGGCGTCGGTGATCTCTTCCGAAGAGAAGCCGCGGCCGATGATCTCGCCGACCGAGGTGTTCTCGTCGGCCGAGCCGCCCAGCGTCACCTGATAGAGTTCGGAGCCCTTCTTCTCGACGCCGAGGATGCCGATGTGGCCGACATGGTGATGACCGCAGGCGTTGATGCAGCCGGAGATCTTCAGCTTCAGTTCGCCGATCTCGCGCTGCCGCTCAAGCGAGGCGAAGCGGCGCGAGATTTCCTGCGCGATTGGGATCGAGCGCGCCGTGGCCAGCGCGCAGTAGTCGAGGCCCGGGCAAGCGATGATGTCCGATATCAGGTTGGAATTGGCCGTCGCCAGGCCGATGCCGACCAGCGCATCATAGACCGCCTTGAGGTCGGCGCGGGCCACATGCGGCAGGATCAGGTTCTGCTCATGGCTGACACGCAGCTCGTCAAAGCCATATGTCTCGGCGATGCCGGCGATTGCGTCCATCTGGCTGTCCGAGGCGTCGCCAGGCACCTCGCCGATGCCCTTCAGCGAGATCGTCACAGCCGCATAATCGGGATGGCGGTGCGTCACGACATTCTGGTCGAGCCACTCCGAGAACCCCTTGGAATCGAGCCGCGCCAGCTTGACCGCCTGGTCGCCTTCCGGCCGCTCAGCGAGTGCCGGTGGCGCGAAATAGGCCTCGATGGCGCGGATATCGGCTTCCGGCAGCTTCAGCTGGGCGTCTTTCAACTCTTGCCACTCGGCCTCGATTTGGCGGGTGATCTCCTCGACCCCGGTCTCATGGACGAGGATCTTGATGCGCGCCTTGTACTTGTTGTCGCGGCGGCCATAGAGGTTGTAAACGCGCAGGATCGCCGTGCAGTAGGACAAAAGGTCGGCTTCCGGCAGGAAGTCGCGGATTTTGCGGGCAACCATTGGCGTGCGGCCCTGGCCGCCGCCGATATAGACGGCGAAACCGAGTTCGCCGGCGGCGTTCTTCCTCAGGTGCAGGCCGATGTCGTGGGTCTGGATGGCGGCGCGGTCGCGCTCGGCCCCCGTCACCGCGATCTTGAATTTGCGCGGCAGGAACGAGAATTCCGGATGCACCGATGACCACTGGCGCAGGATTTCCGCGTAGGGACGCGGATCGGCGACCTCGTCGGCGGCAGCGCCGGCGAAGTGGTCGGCGGTGACGTTGCGAATGCAATTGCCGCTGGTCTGGATGGCGTGCATCTCGACGCTTGCGAGATCGGCCAGGATCGCCGGAATGTCCGACAGCGCCGGCCAGTTGAACTGGATGTTCTGGCGCGTGGTGAAATGGCCGTAGCCCTTGTCGTATTTGCGGGCGATGTGGCCGAGCATGCGCAGCTGCTTGCCGTTCAGCGTGCCATAGGGCACCGCGATGCGCAGCATGTAGGCATGCAGCTGCAGATAGACGCCGTTCATCAGCCTCAATGGCCGGAACTGGTCCTCGGTGATCTCGCCGGCAAGACGGCGCTGCACCTGGTCGCTGAACTCGGCGACGCGGGCCTGGACAAAATCGTGGTCGAACTCATCGTAACGGTACATGCTTGGTCTTTCAGGGCGCGTCCGCCCATGCCTGGTGTCTTGGTTATGCTGCCCGCGCAGCCTGCTTGCCGAGATCGTTGCGGATGGTCGGGCCGGCGGCGCGGATCTTCTCGCGCAGCCGCACCGGTTGGACGACGCCGTTGACGACTTCGGCGTCGATCAAATTGACGTCGACCACTTCGTTGGCGGCATAGGCCTTGGCGCCGATCGCCTCGAGCCTGTCATCGGCTGCCTTGTCATGGGCGAGGTCGGCATGATCCACCGTCTCGGCCCAGCCGCCATCGGCGTACCAGACGGCGATGCCGTCGGTGAGGCGGTTGGCGGTCAGTATCTTCATTGCTGAACTCCTTCGGCGACCGAACTGGACGCGCCTTCATGCCTGTGTGCCGCCAGCGGCTCGGACCGTTCAAAGTTGGCGCCGGCGACCGCATCGCCGATGATGGTCATGACTGGGCCGGAAAGATCGGCGCGCGCTTCCAGCGACGGCAGGTCGGCAAGCGTGCCGTGGAAGCGCCGCCGGTTGGCGAGGCTGGCATTCTCGACCACGGCCACCGCAGTGTCCGGCGACAGGCCGGCCTCGATCAGCCGTCCGGCAACCTCGGCCGCCACCGAGCGGCCCATATAGACGGCGACGGTAGCGCCGGAAATCGCGAGCTTGGCCCAGTCGGGCAGCGAATTGCCCTTGAGGTCGTGGCCGGTGGTGAACACCATCGACGAGGAGACACCGCGCAAGGTCAGCGGCAGTTCGAAATCGGCGGCGGCGGCAAAGGCCGCGGTGACGCCCGGGACCACCTCATAGGCGATGCCGGCGTCGCGAAGTGCCGCCATCTCTTCGCCGGCCCGGCCGAACACCAGCGGATCGCCAGACTTCAGCCGCACGACACGCTTGCCTTCACGGCCAAGCTCGACCAGCAGCGCATTGATCTCAGCCTGGCTCTTGGTGTGGCAGCCCTTGCGCTTTCCGACCGGCAGGCGCTCGGCATCGCGGCGACCCATGGCAACGACCGCCTCGGGCACAAGGGCGTCATGGAC
>NZ_RZPF01000301.1:0-7258 GCF_004022735.1 Mesorhizobium sp. M7A.F.Ca.AU.001.01.1.1 | reverse complement strand
ACCAAGATCGGCGATCTCTATGCCGAACTCGCCAAGGAAGCCTACAAGCCATTCGAATCGATCGTTGCCAAGGCGAAGTAATTTCGCCCGGGCGAACTGATTTCGCCTGACGTGACCCAGATTCAGCCTTTTGACCCGAGAAAAAGCCCGGCCGTGGAAACGTGGCCGGGCTTTTTCGTGTCAATTTCCGTTCCAGAGCCTCGCGCCCCTTCACGATTGCGAAAATCGTCCAAGTTTGGTGACCTAGCCATATTGTCAGCTAACCAGAAGGGCTTAAAATCGTACATCGAACACCTACATGTCGAACTCGCATGGGGAATCGAAAGAGGCAGGAATACGTGACGATCGGTTTGACTGCCACGAGACGCGTGGTGCGAATGCAAGACGGCGACGGTAACGGCAATGGGGCCGGCCGTGGGACGGCCGTCATCACGCGCACCAAAACCAAGACCAAGAAGCCCAGCCTTTATCGGGTCCTCATCCTCAACGACGACTACACTCCGATGGAGTTCGTGGTTCACGTGCTGGAGCGTTTTTTCCAGAAGGATCGCGAAGCCGCCACACGCATCATGCTTCATGTTCACAATCATGGAGTGGGCGAGTGCGGGGTCTATACATTCGAGGTGGCCGAGACCAAAGTGTCCCAGGTCATGGATTTCGCCCGACAGAATCAGCATCCGCTGCAATGCGTGATGGAGAAGAAGTGAGGTAACATGCCGGCTTTCTCCCAAGGCCTGGAAAAGGCGCTTCACCAGGCGCTGACGCTCGCCAATGAGCGGCACCATGAATATGCAACCCTAGAACATCTGCTGCTCGCGCTCATCGACGACACCGAGGCGGCCGCCGTCATGCGCGCCTGCAATGTCGATCTCGATGAGCTCAAGCATACGGTTCTCACCTATATCGACACCGAGCTGGACAACCTCGTCACCGGCTACGACGAGGACTCCAAGCCGACGGCCGGTTTCCAGCGCGTCATCCAGCGCGCGGTGATCCATGTGCAGTCTTCTGGCCGCGAGGAAGTGTCGGGCGCCAACGTGCTCGTCGCCATCTTCGCCGAGCGCGAGAGCCATGCCGCCTATTTCCTGCAGGAACAGCAGATGACCCGCTACGATGCGGTCAACTACATCTCGCACGGCATTGCCAAGCGTCCGGGCGCGTCGGAGACACGCTCGCCGCGCGGCGCCGATGACGAGCAGGGCGGCCAGAACGGCGCCGAGCCGCAAGAGGAAGGCGGCAAGAAGAAGCAGCAGCAGGACGCGCTGACGGCCTATTGCGTCAATCTCAACAACAAGGCCAAGGCCGGCAAGATCGACCCGCTGATCGGCCGCGAGTCCGAGATCAACCGCACCATCCAGGTGCTGTGCCGCCGCTCCAAGAACAACCCGCTCTACGTCGGTGACCCCGGCGTCGGCAAGACGGCGATCGCCGAGGGCCTGGCCAAGCGCATCGTCGAGGGCGACGTTCCCGAAGTGCTGCACAATGCCACCATCTTCGCGCTCGATATGGGCACGCTGCTCGCCGGCACGCGCTATCGCGGTGATTTCGAGGAACGGCTGAAGCAGGTCGTCAAGGAGCTCGAGGATTATCCTGGCGCCGTGCTGTTCATCGACGAGATTCACACGGTGATCGGGGCAGGGGCGACTTCAGGCGGCGCCATGGATGCGTCCAACCTGTTGAAGCCGGCGCTGTCGTCGGGTGCGATCCGCTGCATCGGCTCGACCACCTACAAGGAATTCCGCCAGTTCTTCGAGAAGGACCGTGCCTTGGTGCGGCGCTTCCAGAAGATCGACGTCAACGAGCCGACCATCGAGGACGCGATCGAGATCATGAAGGGCCTCAAGCCCTATTATGAGGAGTTCCACAAGGTGAAGTTCACCAACGAGGCGATCAAGGCCTCGGTGGAACTGTCGGCACGCTACATCAACGACCGCAAGCTGCCGGACAAGGCGATCGACGTGATCGACGAGACCGGCGCCTCGCAGATGCTGGTGCCGGAAGCCAAGCGCAAGAAGACTATCGGCATCAAGGAGATCGAGGCGACGATCGCCACCATGGCCCGCATCCCGCCGAAGACGGTTTCGGCCGACGACGAGAAGGTGCTGCAGGGCCTCGATATCGAGCTGAAGCGAGTCGTCTATGGCCAGGACACTGCGATCACCGCACTGACCTCGGCGATCAAGCTGGCGCGTGCCGGCCTGCGCGAACCGGAGAAGCCGATCGGCTCCTACCTGTTCTCCGGCCCGACCGGCGTCGGCAAGACCGAAGTGGCCAAGCAGTTGGCCGCGTCGCTCGGCGTGGAGCTGATCCGCTTCGACATGTCGGAATATATGGAGCGCCACACCGTGTCGCGGCTGATCGGTGCTCCTCCCGGCTATGTCGGCTTCGACCAGGGCGGTCTTCTGACGGACGGCGTCGACCAGCATCCGCATTGCGTGCTGTTGCTGGACGAGGTCGAGAAGGCGCATCCGGACCTGTTCAACATCCTGTTGCAGGTTATGGACCATGGCAAGCTGACCGACCACAACGGCAAGCAGATCGACTTCCGCAATGTGATCCTGATCATGACCACCAATGCGGGCGCGTCGGATGCGCAGCGTGCGGCGATCGGCTTCGGCTCGACCAAGCGCGAAGGCGACGATGTCGAGGCGATCAACCGGCTGTTCACGCCGGAGTTCCGCAACCGTCTCGATGCGATCATCCCGTTCGGCTCGCTGCCGGTGCCGGTCATCCATCAGGTGGTGCAGAAGTTCGTCATGCAGCTCGAGGCCCAGCTTTCCGAGCGTGGCGTCACCTTCGACCTGTCGGCGGACGCGATCGCCTGGCTCGCCGACAAGGGCTATGATGAGCGCATGGGCGCGCGGCCGCTCGGTCGTGTGATCCAGGAGCACATCAAGAAGCCATTGGCCGACGAGGTGCTGTTCGGCAAGCTCAAGAAGGGCGGCACGGTGCGCGTCACCGTCGAGAAGAAGGAAACCGGCGAGACCGGCCTGAAGCTCGAATCGCTGGCCGACGAGGCGCCGGTGAAGCCGAAGAAGGAAGAGCCGGAAGAAACGCCGAAGTCCAGAAAGGCCGTGGTGAAAAAGCCGGCGGCCAAGAAGCTGGTGGCGCAGAAGCCCGAAGCCAAGGGCAAGGACGGCGGCAAGCGCAGCCTGGTGCCACAACTGCCCCGAAAGAACTGAGCTTACGAAAGTCAAAAAAGCCCCGGAGACGGGGCTTTTTTATTGGAGCGAGGGTAGGCATAATCGGCCAGATCATCATCCTGAACGGTGCGCCGCGATCGAAAAACAAGCATCGCCAAGGCTGTTCAGGAGTGCTTCGATGGCGTCTGGATCAATCTCGGTGTCGACGTTTGCGATCAGGCCATGCCGCCGCGCTATCGACCCGAGATGGGATTGCGGCCCGGTGGCGCGCCTGTGGCAGGAAGAGGTGCACCGGCCCGGCGTGTACGATCTGGAAGTCGACACGTCGCTCCTGAGCCCTGGGCAATGCGCGGACACGCTCGCAGAGCAGCTTCGGCAAGGACCGTATCGAACAGCGTTTCGGAAATGTCCAACCCATCCAGCGCCGCCCTTGAGGCGTTTTGACCGGCATGCCGCCGCAGGCGAGTTCGTCCAGATCGGCGAATTTACATCCCGCAAAGGGCCGGCGATTGCATGGTGGAGCTCTCAGCGGCCGCGCTGTCCGACTCGAAACGGGTCAGCAAATATCCGCACGCCTTCCAGATCGCGACCATCAGGGATGCGCCCGCATAGCCATCCACGGCATAGTGCCAGCCAAGCACGACGGATCCGACCATAATGACGCCGCGAATAACCACATCACAACACCGGCCAGCCGAGACCGCCGCGTTGCATAGAGAGCGAACAGCACCGCCATCGCAACGTGCAGGGATGGGAAGGCGGATATACCGACGCTGCCGGTAGTTGCGCCGGTGTAGCCACCCCACAGCATATCCTGCGTGTTGAGCGCCCAGATTGGATAGATGCGATCGGCGGTGGCGAGTGCTTGCATGAGGGCGTGAAAGTCGTTGCCGAACCCCAATCGCTCGTAAAAGCAAGGGCCAGCCGACGACAGGCCCATCGCGAGGAAGAAGCCACCCAGCGTCCACACCGTCATGAAGCTCATCAGGAACTGGTGACGCAGCTTCGTATCCTTGCGTGCGATGCACACGGTGAAAACCGCGGTAATGAGCACGACGAACCAGAAATTGTAAGCGATGTTGATGATCTTCAATGCAAGCGGCGACTGGACGGTAAACCACAACCATTCGTGCGGGGCTCGACCGAAATGCAGGATGCGGTCGGCCTGAGCCAATGCCTTGTCCCATGCAAACGGAGAGAGGATTGCAATGGCTCCCTTCAACACACCGATCGCGGATATGAAGGCAAGACCCGCACCCAGGCCATTCAGGCTGTTGGCAATGCGTACGGCGTCGCCAAAGAATCTACCCAGTGACTTGAGGAAGGTGTGCAGCGGTTCGGTATCCCGCTGGACCAGCGCAAGATGGAGAAGCGTCCCAAGTGCAAAGGCTGAGCCGCAAATCCAGAAGGCGATGAAAAGATACTCAGCGTATTCCTCCAGAACGCCGAAATCCGGCATGTTTCCAGTGTGCCACCCGACTGCGCTTGCCAGAAGCAGCGCAGCGGCAGCCATAGCGTGCAGCAGCCGGTGTCGCCAAAAGGCATCCGCCAAGATGCCAAGAAAAGCACGCTCGACAATTGCCCCCGCCAGTGGGGCCGATGCCGCAACCGAATGTTCCATGGTTTTGAAGCCCCACAGCTCGCCACGCGTTAGCATTTTACCGTGAGATGGTTCGATATTTCCTAATCAGACGATTAGAGTTGCAAACGGTTGAGTCGGCACTGGGCACGGCCGGGCATTAGAATCGGCTTCTGGACTGAACGGCGCTTGTTAGTCCGATATTCTCGACCCGGTCCACCACATCATTGGCGGACCTCCCGCTCTCAATTTTTGAGTGCAGTCCGTATCTTTTCGGCGTTACCGACCAGAATCTCCGGCTTCTCCATCTCGCCCGTGTGCGGCTTCAGCGGGATGCCGTCGAAGCGCGGAATGACATGCACATGCAGATGATAGACGGTCTGCCCTGAGGCCGGCTCATTGAACTGCATGACGGTGACGCCATCGGCGCCGAAGGCCTTTTTCACCGCCAGCGCCACTTTCTGAACGGCGCTCAAGAGATGGCCGAAAATTGACGGATCGGCATCGAGAAGGTTGCGCGACGGCGCTTTCGGCACCACCAGCGTATGGCCGGGCCCCTGCGGCATCACATCCATGAAGGCGATGACCGCGTCATCCTCGTAGACACGGTGCGAGGGAATTTCGCCGCGCAGGATCTTGGCGAAAATGTTGTCGGTATCGTAGGCGGCCTCGGTCATGGCGAACGCTCCGGATTGTGCCTTCGTGTAGCGAAGGCGTCGAAATTCGGCAAGATAATCGTCGCCCCCCAGCCGGCCAGCCGGGGCTACTCCTCGAGATCCTTGCGGAACGGGGTATGCTCTTCCAGATATTCGCTCATCCGCTCCACCTCCTGCCGTTCGCGCCGAAGATAGTCGGCGACGGCGTTGCGCAGGCCTGGGTGCGCAATGTAGTGCGCGGAATGCATGGTCACCGGCCGGTAGCCGCGCGCCAGCTTGTGCTCGCCCTGCGCTCCCGCCTCGACCACCTTGAGCTTGCGCTCGATGGCGAAGTCGATCGCCTGATGATAGCAGACCTCGAAATGCAGGAAGGGATGGTCCTCGATGCAGCCCCAGTTGCGGCCATAAAGTGCATCCGAACCGATGAAATTGATCGCGCCGGCGATATAGCGCCCGTTGCGCCTGGCCATCACCAGCAGGATGTCGTCGGCCATGCGCTCGCCGATCATCGAGAAGAATTGACGATTGAGATAGGGCCGGCCCCATTTGCGACTGCCGGTGTCCATGTAGAAGGCGAAGAAATCGTCCCAGGCTTTCTCCGTGAGGTCCTTGCCGGTCAGCCGGTCGATTGAAATGCCTGGGGCAAGCGCTTCGCGCCTTTCCTTTTTCATCGCCTTTCGCTTGCGCGAGGCAAGGGTGGCGAGGAAGTCGTCATAGGTTGAAAAGCCTTCGTTGAAGAAATGGAATTGCTGGTCGGTGCGGTGCAGGAAACCGGCTGCTTCCAGCACCTCCACATCGCTCTCTTGCGCGAAGGTGACATGTGCGGAAGAGACACCGAGCTTTTGCGTCACCGCCTTCAGGCCCGCCGCGAGACCGGCCTTCACCTTGGCACTGTCCTCGCCCCTGGTGACCAGCAGGCGAGGGCCGGTGACCGGGGAGAACGGCACGGCACTTTGCAGTTTGGGATAGTAGCGGCCACCGGCGCGTTCGAACGCATCCGACCAGCCATGGTCGAACACATATTCGCCCTGGCTGTGCGATTTGAGATAACAGGGCACCGCGCCCAGCAATCTGCCTTGCCCATCCTCGAGCCGGAGGTGGTGGCCCTGCCAGCCGGTACGCCGCACGGCGCATCCAGAATCTTCGAGCGCGCCTAGAAAAGCGAATGAAACCAAAGGATTGTAGCTGGCTTCTAAATCGCCGCGCGCAGTTCCCGCAAAGCCATTCCATTCATCATAGGTGAAGGCGCCGATGCCGGCGGCGACGCGGATCGAATAGTCCGCATTGGCCGTTTGTCCGTCACCCTCATCGCCCTGATCCATGAGGCTTATTTAAGCTCCGTCCGGCCTGGTGCAAGTCACGTTTCAGACACTCAGGCGACTTTGACCAGATCGGGTTCGAACCCTTCGAAAGTCATCTGGTCGGCATATCTGAAGGTCAGGTCGACCGCCGGCTGGTCATGCACCGTCCAGGTGATAACAGGCATTTTCAGCCTTTCACGCACGAAGCTGACAAATGGGTTTGGCAGGTCGCCGGCGGCGTAGGAGGTGAAGGCGATCTCATGCGCCAGCATGGCGAAATGCGCCTCGATCAACCCGACGTCCTTGCCGTAGGCGGTGAGACCCCCTGGGATACCCGGCGCGTCCTTCGGAAAATCGCGGACCAGCCAATGGTCGAACGACATGATCGCCGCCTTGCCCTTGTAGCGCTTGAGCATCTTGCCGACGCTTGCCACCAGGCCTTCGTCATAGCCGGGCGTGCCTTTCAGCTCGACGACCAGTGGCACGCGGCCATCGACCAGGTCGAGCGCTTCCTGCAGCGTCGGCACATGGTCCGCCGTGCCACCGACCCTGAGCGCCGCGAGTTCAGCTGCGGGACGC
>NZ_RZPF01000002.1:0-35976 GCF_004022735.1 Mesorhizobium sp. M7A.F.Ca.AU.001.01.1.1 | reverse complement strand
GCCGCTCGCGTATCTTCGGCGCACCCCATGTCGGCTTGTCTTGCTTGAGGCGCACAATCAGCTTCTCGATTTGAAACGGAAGCTGATTGGCGTGGCGATAGGGCCGCCGCGATCGGTCCGTCAGCCCTCCAGGCCGCTGTCGTTGTAGCGCGTGAGGATCTTGTAGCCGGTCTTGCGCGAGATATCGAACTCCCGGCAAAGCACCGCCATCTTCTCGCGTCCAGCAGCCGGGCGACGAACTTCAGCCGCTCTTCCATGACGTTACACTCCTTCCAAGGCACCTTGCTCTCCTTGCAAAGGGCCGAAAGTGTAACCCATCTATCCGGAATGAACTGTCACCCATCTCTCGGGAAGGAAAGTCATGGCCAAGGCAACTGGAAGCCGAATTTTCTTTTAGAGTATGAATCAGCGCCGTCTGCCGAAAAGCGCGTCCACGATCTTCCCTTTTGAAACGACCGTGCAGGGCTGGGGCAGACGGTAGTCGAGCACCGCCCATCCGCGTCAAGTCAGGTAGACCTCCTGCCCGTCGCGGAAGAGGCGTCGCTCGGCTGCCTGTATGGAAAGCGTCCCAACCGAAAATTGCGGCTCCGGAAAATGCCCATGGCGACGTGCCACTGCATGGATACGCGCTGAGAGTTCCCCCAGATCGAACGGCTTGACCAAATAGTCGTCGGCTCCAGCGTTGAAGCCCTCGATGCGATGCGAAATCCGATCGCAGGCTGTCAGAATGATGACCGGTGCCGATTCAAGTTCCTTGATCAGCTCCCGCAGATAGTCGATCCCATTGCCGTCCGGCAGGTGAACGTCGAGCAAAATAAGGTCGTAGCCGACCACAGCTGCATAATCGCGCGCTTCGGACAGGTTCTTGGCCCAGTCGACCGCGTGGCCACCAGCCACCAAATGATCGTGCATAGCACTTCCAAGGTCCTTATCGTCTTCAGTGAGCAGTATTCGCATCATGCTGCCGAGCTCCGGTATGAGGGCAAGGCTCCCATCTTATTGGTCGAAGCTGACAATAGGCTGAACCGGCGGCAGCGAATTATTTGGGGAGCTTTCAGGCTGCTGTCAGCTACAACTTGCAAGAAAGGGGTCGTTAACAAAGCCAAACGAAGAGCCCCTATGAAACCCGTCCTGAACTCGGCACTTTTGCTCAATGTGACCCCCGGCGGCTGCATCAGCAAATTGATTTGGGAAACAGGCGCGCCGGTTCTAATGACCGACGCAGGCCGAGGTCTGGAGCTGGACCAGCGAACGGCGTCTTCGGTTTTTCAGGCAACAGCCACATGGAAGAATATGATTGGCTCGACCATGCGCCGAGCTTTGTCGAACGGATTGGTCGCGGGCGCACTACCACAGATTATGGCAGGTTTACGCCCTGGCCTTGACACCCGGGGTGATCGTCACCGGCGGAGCCGCGGCGTACTGATCGGATATCTAACGTCGCTGAGTCTCTCGTCGGTGCAGTGGATCTCTCGGCTTAGCCATCATGCAAAAAACGACGGTTCCGCGACACCACTTTTCAGGTCCGTGACACAGGCTTTGTGAGCCGATCTGTTGTTCTTACCCCAGGCTAATGGCTGAACAGCTCTGTCGCCGGCTCGATGCGCCAGATGGCGCGATGTTTTGAACCCTTTCACGAGGCGACGGCAGCAGCCGACCGGCTCTCCTATCGCGGCTCCCGCGATCCACACACCCAACAAGGGAATCTACCATGGTAATGAAGGCACCGGTTGCCGACGCTAGGAATGGGTCGGTAGTAGATCGGCTGGTCGGCATCGACCTCGCTCGGGGCCTGGCTGTCTTCGGGATGTATGCCGCCCATCTCGGTCCCGACCCCGGCGAAGGAGGACTAGTCGGGTTTCTGATGGAACTAACCCATGGGCGGCCGTCGGCCCTGTTTGCCGTATTGGCCGGTTTTTCAATCCTCCTGATTACAGGTCGCAAGGCGCCGAAGTCGGGGATAGCCGGTAGACAGGCCATCGCCAGAGTCGCAATTCGTGCCCTTGTTTTGCTCGCGCTTGGCTCAATCCTGGGCTGCCTCGGTACCCAGGTCGAAGTCATCCTAGAATACTACGGAATTTGCTTCTTGTTGGTATTGCCGCTCCATCGGCTCAGCGCATATCAGCTGGGCTTGATCGCTGCCGCTACGGCATTAGTTCTCCCGCAAGTCCGTTCCTCCCTTCTGTCGGTTGCCCCCAACCTCCTCGACCCGGTCTTCAACCTCATGGTCAACGGCTACTATCCCGCGGTGACCTGGGTTCCTTTCCTCATCGCTGGCATGGCCATCGCGCGCCTTAATCTTAATACGCTAGCAGCGCATTGGCGCCTTGGTCTGGCGGGGGTCGCGCTGGCCGTGTTGGGCCATGGGGGATCCTTGCTCGCGCTGAGTTCCCGCGCTTTGACTGAAACCTCCTTGTGGTGGTCTGACGTTGACGGCGCTTTTGAGCCTTCCAAGTCGTCATTTATAGTCAAGTCGTCATGGATAGCCGCACCTCATAGCGAAACGACGCTTTCGATCGTGGGCAGCACCGGTTGCGCAATGATCATCTTGGCGGCTTGCATGCTCGCTGTGGATGCGCTCCCGCGTCTGCGAAAGCTGGTCTGGCCAATAATCGCAGTCGGCTCGATGTCTTTGACGGCCTATGTGCTGCACATTGCGGGAATAGCCTATCTTATGAAGATAAACATTTTCAAAGACGAGAGCCTGTCCACGCTCTTTGGCTTCGTTGTGGTTATCAGCACTTTTGCGGTGCTTTGGCTGCGCATCTTCCAGCGAGGACCGATGGAAGTGCTGATGGGTAGGGTCGCAGATCTCGCGCGTCACATCCGCTGAGCACCGCCGCGCCCCGGCCTCCCGATCACATTACGGACAAGGTGGGGCTTTGTCCAAAGCTTGTTCGCGGCAGGGGAGGGTACTTCCTCCCAGCCTGCCGCCTTGTTGATGGAAGCTAAAACGGTCGCGCAGGCGCTAGAGTTGCATCGGCATAATCAGCTTAAACTCGCGAAGTTAAACCCGCGGTTGGTCTATCTCGGCCCGCCTCACCTGAAAGGCTAAGGTATCCGTTTCGGTCAAGGGTTTTAGGGGCCATTTTCGCTGCGCCTTGAGGAGAGCGTTTGCTAGGATGAGGAGCTTTCGCAACAAGATGATGACCTTTGCGGGTTTGCCTGCCGCCTTTAGCGCCTGGTATTTTGCCTTGAGGTCGGGGTTGAAGCGCAGGGCGAAGGGCCGGGCATGTAGAGGGCCTGGCGAACATTGGCCCGGCCGCCCCGGATGAAGGCGCGGCCGCTCCATTTTGCCGAGGCCGGCGAGGCTTGCGGCCTTTGGTTCCGAGTTCCGGCATGTCGATGGTGAGTGTGCAGGCGGTGGCATCCGATGCGCCATATGCTGGTCAGGATTTCGCGGCGCTGGACAGCGTCGGGATCGGCTTTCATGAGGGTAAGCATCGTCTGATCGATATCGCTGAGTTCACGTGGATCTGCTTCCAGCCACTCGTTGTTGTGGCGCCTGAGCAAGGCAAGCGGTCAAGGTCTGGCTCTGGTGCTGGCTGCGGTGCGATCCCCGCACGGGCCAGGTGCCGATCGTGTCGACGATCCACCTCGCCGCGACCAGAGAGCTGCTACTCTCTTCCGCTGTTCATTCTGGCCTCTTCGCAATGAATGTCATAAAATCACCTGTCGCAATTAATGGTTTTTGATTTGGCTCCTACAGCTGGCAGATATCGCCGAGAGTTCCGCAGAGAGCGTCGAAAGTTTTGGCCGCCTTCTTCCGCAGCCGCGCCTTGAGTTTTGAGCAGACCTGTCTTGATCGGGTTGAGATCGGGCGAGCATGGCGGCAGGATCAGGAGCCAGTGCCCCTTTGGCCAACCAGTGGGCGGCGCGTACCTTGCCGACAATCTGGGGTTCCGAACCCGACAGTTGGTTTTCAACCCGACAGTGGCCCGCCTCAGAGCAGGCTACCGCCCTTCGGAGCAGGCAGAAGCTAATCGAGGTTCGCGGGTTCCGGTTTGAATGTGCAGGTCGCTGCGCGCCTGATCTTTCGGTCTGGCGGCACATGACAAAAACTCTCATTTTGGCCGACGATACCCGGTCAGGAGCGGGTATCGCAGTCGAGAAGCGACCCGAGCACGTCCACAAGATGTGCCGAGTTTGCAAGGTGTGTCATTGTTTCTGTCAACGTTCGAGCGACAGCGCACGACGAAACGTCTGGCATACGCCTCGTCTGGCACGCGCCTCGCATATGTTGCAGTTGCTGCTGGAGATCAGGCGATCGAGTGGGCCTTGCAATTTTCCGATTTTGATGCGCCTAAAGTCTCGTGTACAAATCAGGCTGGCGTGAATGGCCTGCCTAAGTTGCGACTTATTACAAAGGAATGGATATGGCGACTGGAACGGTGAAGTGGTTCAACAGCACGAAGGGTTTTGGTTTTATTCAGCCTGACAACGGCGGTCAGGATGTCTTTGTCCACATTTCCGCTGTTGAACGAGCGGGCCTGTCGACCCTTAATGAGGGCCAGAAGATCAACTACGAGGTGGAACAGGATCGCCGCACGGGAAAGTCCTCTGCAGGCAGCCTCAGCAAGGCTGGCTAACGGTCCGGGAAAGCCTTGGCAAGGTTCGTCATCGCCGGAACGCATTGACGGCTCGAAACCCGGGCCGGAGCATGCAAGTTAATGCCGCGGCAGGGATTGCTGGAGCCATCATGAATTACTCTGGAAATGAGGCTCTTGGACGGGAAAGGCGGGGCTCATCCCCGCCCTTTGATTCCGCGCAGATTGGGCCAACGGCTGCTGCGCGTCCGAACGACTGTTGATACGGATTTAGGCTGCGACCTTCTTGCGGGTCCGTTTCGCCGGCGCCGTGGCTGGGGCTTCCGGCTCTTTCGGTTTGCGGCCGAGTCCCATGGTCTTGGCCAAGGCGGAGCGCGCAGCGGCGTAATTCGGCGCCACCATGGGATAATCCGACGGCAGACCCCATTTGGCGCGATATTCGTCTGGGGTCAGACCATAGTGCGTCGCCAGATGGCGCTTTAGCGATTTGAATTTCTTGCCGTCTTCAAGGCTAATGATGTAGTCCGGTTCGATCGACTTTTTGATCGGGACAGCAGGTTTTTTTACAGGCACAGGCTCTTCTGCCGGTATGAGTCCAGCCGTGCCGTTTAGAGCCCCGTGCACTTGGGCGATCAGGGCAGGAAGCTCCCCCGCCGGGACGGGGTTGTTGGAGACGTAGGCTGATACAACATCGGCAGTGAGCTCGATGAGGATGTCGGTCTTGTGGGGTTCTTCTGTCATAAACTTCTCCGGGCAGCTTGAAACACAGTTGGGCGAAGTGTCGCTTCATAGTGGCGGTTGCCGCTGAAAGCAAATGGATCGACGGGTGCGCTGCTCCTCCACCATTGAAGTCTCGGCGACGCATCCCGTCATCGTCCATCGCTAAAGGCAGCGTATTGAATTATGGGAGCGGTCGCGCCCGCCCCACCATAGCGATACAGCAAGACAATCAAAAAAGCCGGTCTTTGCTTGGCCCCAAATCTTTTCTCCTTTCGTGAACGCTGAGCTGCCAAGCTGCTACAGTTCACCTCGCGGGGCAACCGTGCACAACACAGGAGTTGCCCGAGCGATACATTCTTCACTTGCCGCTTATCAGCGCTGGTGATTGCACTTTGCAGCCTGCCTCCGGACCCGCAGCGCTCACGCTGTTGGTTTTGCGCCTGCAGGCGTCGGAAGTCGGATCGCCGCAGCTAATTTCCTCAGGCGGACGAATTCAACAAATCGATTGTTTGGATCGAAGGCATCCACACCATCGATGCCTCTAGAATATGATCCAGCTACAATCACCGTGCTGTAATGGCAGGGACGGCCAGCACAAGCGCGACACGATCCGGCGGGTCCATCGCTGCGTTACGTATTCATGGCTACTGCATCGGGCGCTCGGTCGACCGCCTTAAGCCAGGTCGCCGCATTGCGAGACGGTGACCGGCGAGGGAGAGGGCGCTCTGGCAACGAAGCGAGGCGGGTGGCCTTGCGGGTGGCCGCGTGATGTCATCCGGCTCTCCTGCCGATCTCTGCCGGCCAGATCTGGAGCAACTGTTTTGCATAGATATGGCTCTCTTCAGGGGGCCATCTATGATGGGAGCCGAGCGCGTGTTCGAGCCGGGGAACAGGCTGCGCATGCACTGTGCCCACCTATTGCGATCGTGCTAACCTTGGTTGTTCGGACTTGCCGTTAAAGGCAAGCGACAGATTGAAGTTATGCTGCACCATCTGATTGCCTGGCTCGTTTTCGAGAGCTCGCCGATACAGGGCCTGTGCCGCGTCATGCCGCCCCTCAATGTCCAAAATCACGCCCTTCGCATTCAATGCACGTACGTTTCCTGGGGCTGCAACCAAGACGCTGTCGAGCACCTCAACCGCTTCGTGCGGGCGCTTCTGGCCCACCAAGGCATTTGTAAGTCGTATCGCCGCATCAACATTGTCCGGGTGCTGCTTCACCTCATCCCGCAAAGCCCGCTCTTGAACATCCTGACCAACTTCGCGCAAAATGCGTTCGCGCATAGCCGGATCGATTTGATCGGCGCTGAGCAACTCGGGGGAAGATGTCTCCTGCACGGAAAGAGCCGGCTTTTGCCAGCTGGCGCAACCGCCCAAAGGCAGAATGGCGAGTACGGCAAAAAGAAGTGAGTTCCGGCGCAGAAACATAGGCGATGGAGAAACTGTATTACTATTCATGTTATCTCTCAGTTATCGGGGAGGCGCGTGGCGTTCAGTTAGGAAAGGTGGGACTACTCTAACAATCCGCTGTTCGATCCGTGCGGGAGTGTGACGGATCCTGCGGGGCGAATTGTAAAGTCGGAGGCGAGGTCTTGATAAGACAGCACGGCGAGATCAACCCCGTTTCGCGTCAGAAAGCCGCGGACGAAACGTCGGACATCCATCGACGTCAACAGAATAGGGCGGGTTTGACCCGGTTCTGCGTTCGAAAGGACCTGACGTATCTGTGATAGCATCGCTTCGCTTTGCCGATCCTCCAGTGCGAGATAGGGGCCTGCATCCGAATCTCGAACCGCGCCACGCATCACATCCTCGCTCTCGCGCTCGACGACCAGGGCGGACACGATGCCCTCCGTGTTGGCATGGCGGTGGCAGATCTGTCGCTTCAAACCAGAACGGACATATTCCGTCAGCAGGGCAACGTTCTGCTCACGCTCGCTCCATTCGGCCAATGCCTCCAACACGAGACGGGTGTGGCGGATTGGGATACCTTCCTCCAGGAGGCGGCGCAGAACATCGGCAATCCGAGGAATCGGCGTCGTGCGTAGCACCTCTTTCACAAGCTCAGAATATTCCTGCTCCATTCGGCCCAGGAAATGTCGGGTCTCTTGGATGCCCACCAATCGCGGTGCGTAGCGGGTCAACGCTGCATGGACGCGCAAGGCGAGGAGTTCGCCGGGAGCCCTATGCTCCGTGCCGGCGCCCGTAAGGGCCTTTGCAGGGGTATGTTCAACCGGGAGTCTGTCCGTTTTCGGCTCACGTCTAAGGGGGACACCGCTCGAGTCGACGTGCGCTACATCGGCTCGGAGCGCCATCTGGTTTGGATCTAAGGCGTCCTGTTCGACTGGCACGCCCTCGACATCAATTCGGAATTGCGATTCAGGCAGCTGCTCGTCAACCAAGACAGGGATGCGAGGAACGATAATGCCCAGATCGGCTGTGACCAGGAGCGAAACGCGCCCAATATGTTTTTGCAATTCGGCTTGATCGACCGCCTGCATAAGATCTGGCGCTAGAAAAAATGCGATCGGGAATTCCTTCGCAGGCGCGGCTTGCTTAGGCTCCGCTGCAGTTCCACCTTTCGCATCGGCAGTGCCGGCGCCCAGCACATCAGCCTTGACAATGCTTACCGCAGCGAACACTGCGGCCAGCATCAGAAAGACGGGGAGGGGAAACCCAGGAACGAACCCCATTACAACCAGGACGCCGGCCGCCAGTCGCAAGGCTCGAGTGCTGGCCGTGAGCTGACTGACCATTTCTGTACCGAGGTTGATCCTCGCCGTCCCAGTCACACGGGTGACGATGGTCGCCGCAGTAATGGAGAGCAGAAGGGCCGGAATCTGCGATATCAATGCATCGCCTATCGTCAGCAGAGTGTAGTGATGCAGTACCTCGCCGAAGGACATGCCCTTGGAGAGCAGGCCGATCGAAATTCCACCCAGCATGTTGATGCAGATAACCACCAGCCCGGCGATGGAATCGCCCTTCACAAATTTCATCGCGCCGTCCATCGCGCCATAGAGTTGGCTTTCCTTCTCCAATTCGGCGCGCCGCCGGCGGGATTCGTTGGCATCGATGTGGCCGTTGCGTAGCTCTGCGTCGACCGCCATTTGCTTGCCCGGCAGAGCATCCAGCGTGAAACGCGCCGCCACTTCTGCCACCCGTTCGGCACCCTTCGCGAGGACCATGAATTGCACCATGGTGACGACCAGAAATATGACGAAACCCACCACGATATTGCCTGAAATGACGAAATCGCCAAAAGTATGAATAATGCTGCCGGCCTCCCCCTCGGCCAGGATCAGTCGCGTCGTTGCGACCGTGAGCGCGAGACGGAATACAGTGGAAATCAAAATAACGCCGGGCAAAGAGGAAAAATCAAGTGGAGTACTGACATACAGGGCAACCATCATCAGCAGTATGGCCAACCCCATATTGAATCCTATCAGGGCGTCGACCACCACGACCGGGATAGGCATGACCATCATCGCGACAGCCAGAAGCAGCATCAACGCAACCATTAAATCCGGGCTGGCCGGCGCACGCTTGATGAAGTCACGCAGGACGTTGGCCATCGAGACACCTTTGCAATCGGTTGAGACTTACTCTGCTGTTACGCCATGAAACGTGGCTTTCGAACTCCGAAGGCGCCTCAGCCTTGGCCAGCGCGTGACCCTGCATGAGAGCCACAAGCAGGCGCGAAATGGCTGGGCAGCAAATGTTTCCAACGCAGCCAGCTTGTCAGCACCGAGCGCGACAGGATGTTTGGCTGGCCATAGAGTGCTGCTTGATGGGGCCTGCGAGCTTTCAATATTGGAGAGCAGCAATGCGGCCATTCCTGCTCAGCAGCACACGGCTGTCCTCAATACGTTCGACCACCCATCCATCAGCCAAAATGGCGCCGACAAAATACTTCTCGCTGTCGATGACAATATATGGTTGGACCCCATGCCACACAGCTTCGACCGCGATTGCGGATGGCGCCTTCTCCTCTTTGATGAGCACTCCGTTCACCAGTGTTAGAGTACCCTTGGTGCGACGATCGAACGATTGCTGAAGCTTCTGCCAACTGATGACCGATTCAGACGTGACGGTGCCTTCGGCGGTCACAACACCCTTTGCCGACCCAATCTTGACGTCGAGAAGACCCGCTCGATCGACTTCCTCCTGCAGCTCTTGGGCCGCTGCCTCCGTAAGTTCATTGTCAGCGCGGTGACTGATCGTTCTGGACGCGACTTCAGCCCGAAGTGAATTGGGGCTCGATCCACTTGCATTGCCAAGATAGGAGATCGTGCCTGAAAGCGCGCCGATCCCGAGTGAGCTGATTATGACCATGGCGAGCACACCGATCGGTAGGCGCGGTATGCCGGTCGAACCAGGCGGCTCTGCATCCTGCACGGACAAAGCAATGGACATCTCGCCTACGAGCAGGACGACAGGAAGGGGCACAACAACGGACTGGCCTGCGGCGATATTCCGGTTGCCCTCGATACTGAGTCCGGGTGCAAGCGCCTCCAGTTCGATCGACTTGCCAAGAAGAGTTACACGAAGGTGATGCGGTGCCAGTCCCTGCTCGACAAAGACCAAATCGGCATCGAAGCCGCTGCCGATTAAACACTTTTGAAGATCCGTCTTGCCGGTCAGACCGCAATAGTGCCCCGAACGCACTTCGAAACGGAGGGAAACGGCGTCATCCACAGAGCATCTCTCAAACAGGATAGAAGCCGCATGGCAATTGCCATGCGGCTCATTTCGGGACTACGTCGCGTCAATAAGGAGACGCGCTAGGGGGCAGTCTAAAACCCGCTTCCGACATTACGAAACGCGTTCGTCGGCGGCCTTCTTGATGGTCTGGAGATTGGTCGTTAGAGTGCGCAACTGGACACTCCTTTTCGTCGCCTCCAAGCTAACATTGGTTAGTTCCTGCACTTGCGCCTGAAAAGCAGTAGCATCAGCTCCGCTTGTATTGCCGGGAGTGCCACTGTTAGTTTTATCGGTATTGCCGGCGCTACTGGTATTGGTATTGCCTGATTTTTTATTATTATCAACTGCAGCCATGATCATTCCTTTTTCTGTTGGAGTTGTGCCGTCAATAACGGCCTGTATGACCTCACGCCGGATTTCCCGCGTCAGGCATCTTCTGTGTCATCCAAAGCTTCATCGGCCTCAGCCATCGCATCGTTCGCGAATTGGAACGCGAACGATCGCAGGATACTTTGGAAGGCTTCACTTTGTGCTGCAGACTGTGAGTTGTCTTGAAGTTGATCATTTGAAACGGTCCGGTTATCCGCCCGATCGTTCCCGCCAGCTGCCTTGCCATCATTCCCACCAGCTGGCTTGCCATCATTGCCATCAGCCGGCTTGCCATCACCAGAATGCTCGGATTTCGAATCCCCATGGCCCTTTCGGATCAAGGAAGTCCCGAGGTTGCCAACTCCACTCCCAATTGCTGCTATCATCAGGTACTCCGGCATTTGCCATTGGCGGCGACGTGTTAAAGGTTAGCCTCGATCAAGCTAAGGGCGGGAGCTTTCGAGAACCTGACGGCTTTTGACAAAAACCGGCCAGCGCAAAAACGTATGCTCTGCAGGATGTTGCTCTCGCATCGAACAGTCGACCACGATCTCGGCTGTTCGGCCAATCCCGCCGTCCACGCATGCCGCGACCGAATGGCAGCCGCAGCAGCTCGTTTGCATCCTCGATGCTGTGGTGTCGAACAGGAGACACGGTCCACGTGCTGCATGACCGCAATGACCGTATTCTTGCTGGCTCCACGGGCGCACGCAACGAGCAGGAACTCGGTCTTTGCATCACCATTCTCTCGCCTGCACATCACGGCCCGGCGCGGTGAGCTCATTGGCTTCGAGAAGGTCGGCGACCGTACGAACATGGGATGGTCTGCCGGCTTTGGGAGGCCGGTGCGGATCCTCTTCTCACCATATCGAAAGCTTGAAGCGGTCGGATTTTCTTGCCCTGTTCGTGAGAACTCCCATCGTCAGCTAATCGTCAGCCAAGCGGTCTATCTAGGCCGGCCGTGCCTGACCTTCGGATCCAAAGGTCCCGTCTCGACACTTTTTGTAACTATAGATCGAAATGGTCCGCGTGATACGCAACGCACACGCTTCTCTGAAGCAAATGTGTGACTTTGTCGGTGGCGAACGAGAGGAGTGACGCATCAATAAAATCGTCAGGCACGTGTCTAGGAAGGGGAGCTAGCCGAGTTGGTCTGATTTCATTCGCTGTTCCTGGAAATCGGCGGACTGAAGCGCTGATAATCTCAGGACATCGATGGCAACGTTGCGAAAGTCCTGTGAGCTCGGGCCAATCTTGGCCTGCTACTGAGAAGCACTTTGGCGGGAACATTACGCCGTCGCGGGTCTGGCTGACCGTGACGTTAACCGAAAGATGCCGCTGGTCTCGTCAGCCGCCAGCACAATAGCAGCACATTCTCGCCTACTACGGAGACGCAATATGAAGGGCATTGGCCGACCACGGAAATCGCAGGCTGAAACTGGAGCCAGCCGCGCGGGGCGGGCGAGCAGTTCCCTTTCGCAATCAAGTCTTGCTGCGGGAGAAGGTGGACAGTCATTCGATTCCGTTGTGGAGCAGATGCGCTCTGGGGACGCCGATAGGAGGCCCTCCTCCCTTCCAGTTGCGCGCGGTCCAGGCGATGCCCGCGAAAGTCTGCCAGGCGCCTCGATTGGCGAAGATCAAATCCTGAACACACCGCCACGTGGAGCCGCTGCGCCACCACGCGGAACCGTAGCGCCACGTGGCGCAGCCGCAAGGCGGCGCGGTTCTCCCTCCATGTCTGAGGGCGAAGCCATGGCGCCGGTCGGTAGCCAACTATCAACCGCGCAGGTGGAAGGCACCAGCTCATCGTCAAATAAAGATATCAGTCCGACACAGCTCAGAATGAACAGTCTTGTTCAACAACTGACTGATTGCGAGGCTGCGGCCAGGAAAACCGACGTCCCCGAGGAGGCGGTGGAGCTGATCAGTGGGGTCGTCGATGCAGCCTCAGCAATTCTGGAGTACCGCGCTAGCCTGCCTGCGGCTGAGGCGCAGACAATTATGCCAGACGACAAGGTGCGTAGATGTTGCCAGATCGTGTGCGACGCCGCGAATGAAGTAGACAAACTTGGCCTGTCGACGATCACGAAATTGGACAAAAAGACCAAGAAAGCGGCAGGTATGGTCGATAAACTCTACTCCTACTCCCAGGCGGACCGGCAGGAGCTGTTGATTTTAAATGTGGAGAACCACCATACGGCGGCAATTAAGTGGTGGGAAAAAAAGGCATGGCGCTCCGAACGGCAGCGATCCGCCTGCGCTGCCACCGCTAGCCTATCCAGTGGAACGCCCGTGATGCGGGAAGCCGAGCGGTGCGCACTGCGGCTGCGTGCCGGCTCGGTACTGAGTGTCAGGATCTGGCTGGTCCGTGAGCGGATCGGTCTTGCGCGGGCCAAGATTGAACTGCGGGCGAGCAGGTTCGAGCCAGATTTGAAGGAACTCCTCGTCGGTCGAAATGGAGTGGTGCAGCTGATGGCAAGCGCCGCTCAAGAAGCTCTTCGCGCCCTCTCTTTGGCGAAGGGCATAATGGATGATGGCAAAACACTCAACGCTCATGATTGCGCGGTTGTAGAAAAAATCATGGAGCGGCTTTCGGATTTTGGATTGGCGTTGCACGAGGTGCATACCAAGCTAAGCCATACCTACCCAGATGCCGGCCTCCCATTGAAACTGTTCGAACGGATCGTGGACGATGCATGGATCACTGCGCACGATGCCATGCACTTGTTGAACCTGCAGTCTCCGCCGTCAGCCATCATGGCGCCACAGGCCCAGGCGGGCGCTGCGATGCCGGCCAGGGCAGGCGCTGCGATACCGGCTGACACTGCTGGTACGGCTGCAGTGTCAGAAGGCACTACAGCGCGAAGGAAAGGGAAGTCAAAGCATAAGTCGGCAGCTCGCGCCGGGACTTCTGCCGCCGGGCAGCCATCAACACCAGTCGCTGCGAACGCCGGCACAGTGCCAGCAGCCAAGGTTCTCGCGCGCTCGGATCAAGTTGCGAGTACACAGGTGAGAGCGCAAGAGGTGGCTGCGAGTTCGTCGGGGGCAGGCTCGACAATCGGGGGCGCCGCGTTGTCAATGGAGGTATTGACGGAGCGGCTCAAACGATTGGACGAACTTTTGCAGTTCGATCTGGCCGGTCAGCAAAGCGTCGTCTCCCAAGTGCGCCAGATGAAGCCTGAGGAGGCCGGTAAGGTCGTGGACGATGTGGCCCAGTACCTGCGAGCCCAGGCCATTGAGATGCAAACCTGTCTCGCCGGGTTGCAGGGGCGTAATGTACGCCTGCTACTCACCTCCACCCAGCTACCCAAAGTGCACGAACGCACAGACCAGCTCAAAGGGTTGCTGAACATGGTGCTGGGACAGGCCAACGCATTGAATGAAGGAAAAGCCGGCATTACGACTGATTGCATGAAGACCTACGCATTTCCGGCGCAAAAATACCTGGAACATTTGTGCAATGCCGACGAATTGATGCCGCCGGAGGCACCGGTCGCGCTGCGTGGCGAGCCAGGAAAGCTGTTTGAGATGAAGCTGCAGCCCAAGATGCTGGTCAATGGTGCGATGCCGAGCCCGATGTGGGTGCACATCCACACGAGTCGCCCCGTCATGGCCAGAAACTTGGAAGGGCTGGCTGATTCCGAATTCACCGCTTGCCACGTTAAATCCAACGAACAGCGCGGCTACAATCGAGAGCGAGAGGAAGCCGATGCTAGGTCCGGTCGCGAGAAGGTCATAATTCATCGCGGCAAACTCACCCCCGCTTTCTGTAAGTCCTTGTTGACCTCAGGGCTTGGCCGCCAACCACGCCATTCGCGTGCCGAGCTCCCGTCGGCGCAGGCTGCATGACAGGGCACTCAGAATGCGGCCGGCCACGCTGTGAGTCAGCGAGCATTTCTCCTGGCCAAACCGCGAATGCCGCTGCGCGAGTTGCGGTCCGGCGATTGGAGTCGATCGGCTACCGTCAGGGCCGATTTGCGATGTCGCGTTACCGGCTGTTGACGTGGCGGCGTATCTTGCCTCCCATCCAACTTATCGCCGAGATCGCGCCGCCAAGATCGAGGCGGAAGGTCTTCCTGCGAGCGCGGAGCAGGCATAGCCGATCCGATCGGGATCGGCGCATCGCAACGACCCAACGGTGTGGTGGAGAAAATTGGATTCGGGAGAGCTCGGTTCCAAGAGGCGGAGTTCCGGCCCGAATACAATCCGCTCGCAAGCACCCACGATGCGCATCCGCAGTTTATTGTCTGGGAGATGGGCTGGATTGCTCGGCGGCGCTGGCGCTAAGGCGGGGCTGTCGCCGGACAATTAGCATTCACTGCCAACAGCCTTGCAACCGTCACCAGTTGCAAGGCTCGGCGGCGGGTCGACAAATCACATGAAATCGTCGTCGGACCCGCTATCGCTGCTGTCGCTATCCTCGGTTTTGTGGAGATAGAGTGGAGGTTTGCCTGCACGCTGCCACTCACCGGCACTGTTCTTCGTCCATTTGTCGGGATGCTGCGTAGGGTCAAGCACCAGGTCGCCATGATCCACTTCAACAAACCCCATCGTCTGCGCGCGCGCTTGTGCTTCCGGATTAGCCGCACGCCAATTCAGCAACGGTCGGTCGCCGTCTATCCGAAGTTGATGCTCCAGCAGAATATCGCCCGCATTTTCGACGAGCGGATGGGCGACTTGAAGATCCACTATGGAAGTGACCTCAGTTCGACCAGGAAATTGTTCCCGCCAACTTTCCGATTCGAACTCGTTCATGCTGAATCCGCCTTCCATTCTCAGCAGTCCGGCACTCCGGTCTCCCAATTGGTAACTGAAATATCGCGCGTGCTCCGTATCTCGACGGATGCCATATTGCTGAGCAACGTCCGCGGTGCGCCTGGCTCGTGACGATACGAACTCCGAATACTCTTGAGGATTGTCGGCGATGTGCGTGATTTCATCACCATGAAATTGCCTCACCTGTCTCCTGAAGGAAGTCCTGTTGATCTCCACCACAGGAGGTCGGGAATTGAGGGAGTATGCTTGGGGAGCCGCCGATGATGAGGCGCCGCTACCTTCCGATCCGGATAAGTGCATTCGGGCAAATGTGTCCGCGAACCCTTCGCTTCCTGCATCCGATTGCTCGCCGGCATTATGCGCGCGGTAACTATCGGATGAGCCACCAATTCGACCATACATGACGATTCGTACTCCTATGTTTCGCAACCGAGCTCAAGTTAGCACGGCTGTTCAACATAGGGCGCTTAGTTGACGACTAGCTGACGAGGGCATTCCAACGGCTGCACCAATCAAATCCGCACTGCCGGCCTCAAAACCTCGGACTGCGCCACGCACCGGCCAGCAGAGGCTGCAAGGTCATGCCCGGAGGACTTGCCGTAGTTGCTGGGTGGCAGATCCGAGGGGAGTGATTGCCCCAGGCCCGCGGTTGCGCGGTTGGCCTGACAGAGACACTGGGGCACGGATGGCCAGCCGACATTTGCCACTAGCATGGAGCCAGGTCAGTTTTGAACTGGGCAGTCGTGGACTTCCATGACTA
This sequence comes from Mesorhizobium sp. M7A.F.Ca.AU.001.01.1.1, assembly GCF_004022735.1. NCBI lineage: Bacteria > Pseudomonadati > Pseudomonadota > Alphaproteobacteria > Hyphomicrobiales > Phyllobacteriaceae > Mesorhizobium > Mesorhizobium sp. M7A.F.Ca.AU.001.01.1.1. The sequence goes on along the minus strand of NZ_RZPF01000002.1, from coordinate 20,100 downwards.
GGCCAAGCCTGCGGCAAAGAATGCTTTCGCGACAGGCTGGAAATATTGCATAGGAACCGCGTGGCCGAGTTTTGTAGTGCCTATCAGCTGACGCGCTAAGACATGGTCATGGACGATCGTCAGGCGTAGTGCCCGCGCCTCGCTCAACACATGTGAAACGCGCTCACCTTCGGCACGGCAAACTAAGAACGGCACCCCGGTTTCACCGCGAACGTAACGCAGACCGATCAGGACCGCCCTTCCTGTTAAGACCAGCGTGGCGCGATGCACGCCAAGCGCAGGCTCGTCGGCCGCCTCCTCGCGGATGCGACGCTGTTCACCTTTCAACTCTGGCGCTCCTTGCTGATCCTTCGACTCGCGCGTCACTTCGGTATTGGTCATGCGCATTTCGCGCAGATACAACGCGCGCTGGAGCAGAAGATCGATCAGTCCGCCGACCAGCAGTGCGCCGGCGCCAATTCCCATCAGCAATTTTGTCTCCATAAAGATGAGGCCAACACAGCCCATGCCGCAGATCGGCAGAGGGACCATTGTCTTCCACATCCCGAGAAGGACAATGGAAAAGGTTGCGCTGAGAACCAATACCTTGAACATGGTCTTGCAGACTTCGACCATGGAACGAGCAGACCCCAAGCGCTTCAGCCCTTCAAAGGGGTCAATTTTCTTAAAGCTGAGCTTCATCGGCTCCAGAGAGAAGACAAATCCACCATTGGCTAGCAGGCTGGCCAAAATCACCGCGGCGACAAGGGTTCCAAGCAGCGGGCCAACAGCCGCGACTGTGAGTTGGACGAGCACAACCAATGCCTGCGGCACCGCGGTATCGAAAGGTAGGCTCTGCAACTTGGTGGCTAATAGGAGCGCTTCCCGGCATTTGTCCTCGATCACGCTGCCTCTTAGCCAAAGGTAGCCGAGCCCAGCGCAAGTCCCGACCGCGCGGACGAAATCGGAGCTACGTGGCAGCTGTCCTTTTTTGCGCGCTTCACTTAACTTCTTCGGGCTGGCGGCGTGTGTCTTCTCTTCACTTGTGTCGCTCATGGCAGCAATTTGTCGAACCACTCCAGCACGCCGTTGGCACGTGTGACCTCCAGTTTCATGCTCTCCACCAGATAGGCAGCGTAGGTGACCATGAGAACTGGAAAGACAATGTTCTTGATTGCCGGAGACAGTTGGCTCGCCTTAAATTGCGGGGCAAAGCGACGCAGCAGCATCATCGATATATCAATCAGTATCAGGAAGAACACGACAGGCCCCGAAACCAATAATGCCGTGCGCATTATGCTGTCGAGAAGCCCCAACAACTCCATTGCTCCTGGCCCGCTCAGTGTCGGGTGAAACTGATACACCGGCCAGATCAAGTAGCTGCGGTACAGGACACTGATCAAAGTTTCCAGGCCTCCTGATCCGACGAATATGGCAATCGCAGTGATCCCCAGAAAAACGCCCATCGCGGAAGCCTGACTGTTCGTCGCGGGATCGGCCGAAGCGGTCGGGCTGCTGATGCCGCGTTGGTTGTCGATAAGCTCCCCGGCAGCCTGAAGGCCCCAAAGCGGAATGCCAAGAAAAGTGCCAAGGAGTACACCGACAAAAACTTCCTTGAATCCGAGCAGGGTTAGCTGGATCAGGCGCGTATCAGGATCCAGCGCCGGCAATCCGCCGCTGACGTGTGCCAGGCATGGTAGTGCGAAGCCAACAGCCAAACAGCCCCGGATCAGCCCACTGATCTGCGAGCGTGTGAATACGGGAAAGATCAGCATGATGCCCATCGCGCGGGCTGCCCCAAGACCTGCCGCAACGACGAGTTCGAAAGCCGTCTGGATCAGAATTTGAATATCGGCCGATGGCGCGTCCATGGGGCGGACTAGTAGCTAAGTGTCATTGCGGGAAACTCGGTGAAGATCTGATCGGCTAGCTCTATGAGCGGGGCGCTTAGCACAGGAGCAAACAGCCCAATCACCGCGACAACGACCAGAAGCTTCACGGTGAGCGGCAAGCTTTCATCCTGGATCTGCGTCGCCGCCTGGAGGATGCCGATGACGAGGCCGACAACCACTGATGCAATGAGCGGCGGTAGAATCCAGATCATGAAAACCACCAGTGATTGGCTCATAAGAGTAATGATGCTGGATTCAGTGATGATCAGCCTCCCGGTAACGTATAACTCAGCACAAGCCCATGCATCAATTTTGACCAACCATCAATGGCAACAAACAAGAAGATCTTGAACGGAACAGATATAACAGTTGGTGAGACCATCGACATACCCATTGCCATCAAGATAGTTGTCACTATCAGATCTATAACAATAAAAGGCAGATAAAGTAGAAATCCTATCTCAAATCCGCGCTTCAATTCTGATAGCAAGAAAGATGGTACAAGTATTGCAAAGTCATCAGGCGTGGCTGCAGCGTGCATTTCCTCTGGCCAGACCTTTTCTGTCGAAGATAGGAAAAATCGCCGCTGCTCTTCATTTGTGAATTTCTTGAGATGCTCGCGCAAGGGCTCACTTCCGGCTTTAGCGGCGCTTACCCAGTCGTCGAATGTCTGATAGTGGAGCTTGGGATCCGACATGCGGTCATAGGTCTGCTCAGCAACGGGCGCACTAACGAACATAGTGAGGATCATCGCCGCGGCGTACAGCACCACATTGGGTGGTATGGTCTGGGTCCCGAGCGCATTGCGGACGAGGAAAAGAACAATTGATACCTTTACAAAGGCCGTTGTCGTGGCAACTGCTAAAACCAGCAGACCGAGTCCGGCGGTAACCGCAAGAAGCGCCAGGATTGTCGGCTGAGCTTCACTCATTGCATGCAAACCCGCCACGGAGCCTGATGCCCAGCTCTTCTCCGATGCGGACAATGTCGCCACGCCCGATACGCTGACCATTGGCCACTATGTCGACCGGGCCGTCGATCGGCCATCCAAGTTCAAAAATATGCCCTTCGCCGGCACTTCTTAATTCCCCAAGAGAAATAGGCCAGCGGCCGCATTCAAAGACAAGCACGATCTCGACATCGTCGAGATCCTTAGTAAGCTCCAGTTGCGATCCGGGTTGTGTCATATGCGCACTCTCCAAAGGACACGGTCGCGGGCGGAAAGGCCCCCGCAAGATTAATTCATCGCCGTCAAGATCCGCCTCGGCGCACAACTGGCCGACAGCTAGGGTGATCTGGCCGCGGCCGAACGGCGCAATATCGGGCAACAATGCATCACCGACACATGCGCTTCGAAGAAGCGCCGCAGGAAGGCGAAGCGTGCCGACCTCTCCTGCAACAATGAGCGGGAGCTCTGGAGGCAGCCCGCCCAGCTGCCGCGGCAACTGGGCAAGCAGTTCGCCTAGCGCGCGAAACGCAGGCGGTACTAAGCCGTCAAGTGGCGTGAACAGGAATAGACGGCCCTTGCCCTTGACCGCGCCGAAAATGATGTCGAGTTCAAGATGAGGAGCCAGCATCGTGGCTTCGCATACCCGCACGAGTTGCACGTTCAGACGCGTCGTCTCCTCCAGTCGAGTGACAAGCGGCTCCAGAGCGAGTTCGAGAATTAGCGAAGCAGTTGGCTCGGAAGGGAAGGCCAAGCCGTTCTGCACTGTCGTGATGAACTCCTCTACGAGCGGGCGCGACAGTGACAAGATGACCGTTTCGGCTCCCACTCTCCAGACGCAGTCAAGCATCGGAATGGCAGCAGGTTCCTGCTGCCAGACAAGCCCTGCCGTTCGCACCGATAGCGGCACCTCGTTGATCCGGCTTTGAAACGGCGTGCGCGGCGCTGCTGTATCATTGAGCCACGAGACAACCGTGTGGGACAGTTTCAGAACTGGTTCGAACATGGCGGGTGTGACCGCAGCGTCTATCAAAGACTGCACGGTCGTGTCATTCGGACGACCTCTTGCGACCGTCGGATCCGGTTGCGCGGCATTTAGGCAAGCGACCCCCTCGCATATTTCAGCAGTATCTCATCGTCGGCCTCGATCTCGGCTGCGGCCTCCGAATGAGTCTCGACGGCGCGCCGCACGTCGTCCTCGATTTGTTGCCATTTGTCCCTTGCCGCCGAACATATGACCCATAGCTCCCTCGTCCTGGACGCCGCCATCTCAGCCTCCTCTTGAGCGATTTGGGTATCATCAAGCATCTGCCGTCTGGAATTGATCTCAGCGGCAAGTTGTTCAGTGTGAAGGCGGTGACGGTCGAGCGCTGCGCTAGACAAGTTGTCGAGTGACATCAGATGCTGATAGAGCGCTGCTTCTTTTCTTGAACAATGTTGCTGTATCATTGCAAGCTCCCTAGAGGCATTTTGTACGGCTGAGGCGGCCACATCGCGCTGGGCTTCCTTCTTGGACAGCTCGCCAAGGGCACGACGCTCTTGCATTTCCTTCAGAAGCCGTATACTCGAAGACTGAATCCAGTTTACGCGGTCAGACGCGACATCCATGCGACCGTCTCCTCGAAATCTGACGCGTCATCTTCGCTCTGGCGCAGAAACTCCCTCAGTTCGTCGATTGACGCGACAGCCCGGTCAGTCAGGGGATCTCCACCTGGCTTGTATTCGCCAACATTGATCAAGAACTCGGTCTCGGCATAGCGCGACAGGAGCTCGCGGAAAATGGATGCTGCCTTGCGATGTGTCCCCGAAACGACTGCATCCATGACGCGGCTGCGACTCTGCAGCACATCAATAGCGGGGAAATGCGATCGCGCCGCAATAGCGCGTGAGAGGATGACATGGCCATCGAGAATACCACGCGATTCCTCGGCGATTGGATCACCCGTGCCATCACCCTCTACAAGCACCGTATAGAAGGCCGTGATTGAGCCCCGCTCACCCATGCCGGCGCGCTCGAGCAGGCCTGGCAGCATGCCAAAAACGGAAGGAGGAAAGCCCCGTCGCGTCGGCGGCTCACCCGCAGCAAGGCCTATTTCGCGCATAGCGCGGCAGAAGCGCGTCAGCGAATCCAGCATGAGAGCAACGCGTAGGCCTTGATCGCGGAAATATTCCGCGAGCGCAGTCGCCATTGGAGCGCATTGCGCACGCTCTACCGCCGAGCGGTCGGATGTTTCAACCACGACGACCGTACGGAGAAGGCCCTCTTCACCAAGATTCCTTTCGATGAATTCACGAACTTCCCGTCCACGTTCGCCTATGAGCGCCACTATGACGACGTCAGCGGCGGCACCCTTTACGATCTGTGACAACAGCGTCGACTTGCCACCACCTGGCTCGCCATAAATCCCGATCCGCTGGCCCTCGCCGCACGTCAGCAGACCATCGAGGACACGGACCCCAAGCGGGAATGGCCGCTCAATCATGCGCCTCGTCATCGGATTGGGGGCTCTGCCATGCAGGGGCCGAGTTTCGACGGTCTTGATTTCGCCTTTGCCGTCCAATGGGCGGCAACGACTGTCGATCACGCGACCGAGCAAATCGCCGCCGACGGGCACCTCACGCATTCGGCCAGTGGCCACGACCTCTGCGCGGCTGGATAGGCCCACCAAGTCCCCGATCGGTGTCAGCAATACACCATCACCCGACAGGCCGATCACCTCGGCCTCGAGCGACAGCCCGGTTCGCGGGTCCTCTAGGAGGCAAAGTTCCCCAATACGAGTGTCTGGCAAGACGGCATGAACCAGTGTGCCGATAGCCCGCGTGATCCGACCGCGCACCGCACGCGTGTCAATTCGCTTGGCCGCAGCCCTCAAAGACGAGATTGCTGGAACGAGAGCTCGAGTGTGGGCGTCAGCGTTATGTTCTGGGACGGGCTTTCTCATAGCTCGCCTTTCTCACAGAGCGTCCCGAAACCAAGGCGCAGCGCGCGCATCTGGGCGTCAAGTCCAAGGTCAACATTGCCGTACTCGCTCCACAGCACGCAGCGTTGCGGCGACAATGTCGGGTCGGGCTCGATCCGCACCCTTGGTCGACCATCCTGGCCGTCGCATCGAGCAAACTCTCGTGCAAGCATGTCGACTTGCATGGGAGAAACATGAAGGCAAACGTCGGCGCCGCTGTATTGACACTCTATGGCGTGACGAACAGCCCTCACCAATAGCTCGCCCGGATCGAAAGCGCCGATAAGATCGCTCAATATTTCCATCACGAGCTGCGGCAATTCCTGCTCCAGAGCCGCCTTTCGTCGCGCGATTTCGGAGATTGTCTCCGCAATCAACCCTGCCATCTCCTCGGTGCCTGCATTCGAGCCCTCCATGTGGCCGCGCGCCCACGCCCGCTGGTAAACCGCGCGTGCCCAGTTTCGAACGCGCTGCCGATGCCGTTCTGCCGCGGCAAGGGCTTGCGCGGCGCTGTGCCAGGTTTCGAGCTCGCTCGCGGGTATCAGTGGTCCGACTGGACGCATCTGCGGCGCTATTGGCCCCTCGGAAAGTTCGACTGTCATTTCACCGGGGTCTCTGTCTCAAAATGAGCTACTACAAGTGAAAGCAATTGGCCGGCGGCGGTCCAATGCTCATGTGCTGGAGTCTCCGCGGCAGTCCCCTCGGGCAATCGAAGAAGCACGCGGTTACGCTCGGTCGCTGAACTGTCCTGGAGCCAAGCTCCAAGACATGCGTGTCCATCGTATTCGATTTGCTGAGCGAGTTTTTCTGGGTCCGAGATCAGTCTTTTGTCAACAGCATGCAGCAGGTGTCGGATTCCGAATGCGTGTGCATCCACGCCGATGCGTTTAACAAGGATGGCAAGCTCAGGCTGAGAGACAAACGCGACCAGCGAACGGGCATGCCAGATACTACCAGCAAGAAGGGTCGCTCGATATGGATCATGCCCGCGTAGAAGGTCCGGCCTGCAGCCGATGTGGTTCAGATCCACGTCATCGTTGCCCAGCAATTCTGCCAGCCTTGGATGCAGTCTGGAACACTTCTGCAACTTCACTAACGTTTCGGCCGATAACGCTGGATCAAGACGCGCCGCAAGACGGGTTGGATGGGCCGAAGCCGCAAGCTCGCTCGCGCCCGGAAAGTGCGGACCATCAGGTCGGGCGGTCTGTATAGGCATTGGCAATGAGATGTCACCCACGTCCAATTGCAGGCATTCTTTTGCGAATGGCCTCGACAGCAGAAGCATCCCGGCGCCCCTCGACCTTGGAAACGCCGGTTGATTGCTTGCGCCGACGCGTAACAACGCCGATCAAGAGATAACAGGCCACGGCGAATACGGCTGCGGCAAAACCTGTTACGGTCGCCAGAAGTGGCGCAGGAAGAGGTAGTGATGCTTGTGGCAAAACAGCAGTCGGATCGGGCCGTTGCTCGTGTGCGGAACGTTCTACCGGCACCAAAACCACTTCCACCTTATCGTAGGACAGGCCTTCGATGCTGTCGGCTACAAGCATCTTTATCTTTGGCAGCAGAGCCGCGACATTTGTTTTTGCGTCGTGCCTGATAAACACCGAGGCCGAGGATGGCGTGGCACCGGCTCGCACAAGGTCGTTATGCGGCAGCACGACGTGAACACGTACAGAAAAAACGCCATCGATATCGCTGATCGTCCGCGACAACTCTTCGCTCAGGGCATACACGTAACGGGCACGCTCTTCGGTCGGCGAGGCAATCAGGCCTGATCCTTGGAATATCTCACCGAGGTTCTTGAAGGATTGGCGCGGCAGCCCCTTGGCGTTCAGAAGGTTGATTGAGAAGGCGAGCAGCTTTTCGTCAACCTGGATCGTGCTGGTTCCATCCTTGGCGACCACCCGGATCGCGGCGACCCCGTTGTCTTCAAGAAGTGCGAGCATTTCATTTGCCTCACGCTCTTGCAATTGCGTGTAGAGGTCGGCTTTGCAAGCAGTGAGGGCGACGAGAACTGGCAGCATGACAAGTCTAACCGACCGCCACCCTGACAGGCCACGCATGATTTCGCCCTCGGCCAAGCCAATCATGCGCGCGGTTCAGCCTTCCTTCAAAAGTTTATTCACGGATGATGTGACGCCGCTGACGCCTTTGGAGATAAGCGCCACCTGGGTGACGCCGTTGTAAACATCCCGAAGACCAGCCATCATCGTTTCGAAGTCTTGCCCTTGTTGGGGAATGCCCGAGATTCCGGTTCCCGCCTCACCTGGAACGGGAAGCTTCTGCGCCGGTCCCGGTAGAGCGCCCTTCGAAAGGGCTATGTCATGGTCGAGCGCGGGGAAGGAAACAGTGTTGTGTGGATATAGGGAGGAAATCGTCTGCAACACGCGATCGCCCATGCCGCTCGTCGGCGCAGCCGCGCGCTGAACATCCATCGCCGCAGCAACTGGCGCCGCACTCGCTGGCCCCGCGGCGGCATCGTTTTTCAGCGAGTCGGCTGCATGCCCTAAGGCGCGCTCAAACTGGGCCTGCTCGACAATCGACGGTGATCCGACCCTGGGGAGGCCAGCCGTTAGAGTGGCAGAGATCGACGTGACAGGCATCATCATGTAAGGACTCGGTTGCTCTCTCTGACCGGGCGAGCCCCGCCCATTCATCACCCGGTGTCGGCGCAACACTCCTAGGGGGGCAAGCTGACAACAAGCTGACTAACGGCGGCGTCATTTCGACAATCTAAAATCTCTTCGGCAATTTAGTCACTTGTGATGATTTCAGCGTTTGGTTTATCAGTGCGACATGCCGAGAACGCTTATCCAACCCGTCACCCTGCATGTTTTGAGACTTCTTTGTGCCGGGTTTTTTCTGTCCACCGGGATTCACCCGGCGCATGCAGTCCCGCTGTCCCTTCCGGCGACACCCTATAGATACACGGTTCTGGATCAGGAGCTCGCTGCAGCGTTGCAGGAATTCGGCAACAACCTGAATATCAGGGTCAACATCAGTCCTGCGGTGAAGGGGCGAATTCGCGGACGTATGCCTGATTTGCCACCGCGCGCGTTCCTCGACCGCTTGACGAACCTTTACGGTCTACAATGGTACTATGACGGCCTTGTGCTCTATGTGTCTGCTGCACAAGAATCGCAAACTCGAATGCTTTTGATGACGTCGATTCGCTTCGATGCGTTCAAGGGGGCTCTCGACAAGCTTGATATCTCCGACGAGCGCTATGTGGTCAAACCCGTGCCAGGCAATGGCCTCGTCTTCGTTTCCGGTCCACCGCGCTTCGTCGCACTCGTGGAGCAGACCTTTAACGGCTTGGTGGCGCAGGCGCAGGCGCAGACTCACATAGCGGCAACGCCAAAGGAATCAGTGCTGATCTTGTTTCGCGGCTCCTCCACTACGGTCGTTCGCGACGGACGACCGGATGCTTCTTATTCTTCTGACATCCCACAACAGGATAGCGTTGGCGGGAAGCCTGAGCTGGGCAAGAAATGAACATTGAGGATTTCCCGCAGCTCTGAAGAACATGACTGCGGCTACCCCTTTGTGAACTCTTCGCAAACTCGTCAGTTTCTCGAAAGCTAATCCGCTCATGATGAGTCCCGGCAGCTCTCGCGGTGACTCCGGCCATTGTGTTGGACCGAACCTTGGAGCCGGCCCGGAACACAGCAATTGAAGGCAGGGCAGGCGCATTCGTGACCTGCCGACGCTTGGAATTGTCGAATTTTGTGAAACGCAAGGGATCTTCTGTCGGGGTCTCTTGTGGGGATTTCAACGTCACGTCTGAGGATGCATAATGTCGGCCAGTAATCTTTCAACTTTCTACCGCTCAAATTCGCTACAGTCCGCAAGGGGTTGGCCGGGCCTGAAAGTTTCCCATTTTGCGACCCAGCATCAGCAAAGTGCATCGTGCTTCGAAGCGATGCTGTCCACTTGTGTGCTGGCAGACAAGCCCGGCTCTTTCGCGCAAGGGGATCTGCCAGCGTCGAATCTTGATTCGACAATGGATAAATTGCGGCAGGACCCTTTGGGCCATCTGGCACCGGATGTCTTGACATTGAATGGCTTGGAGCAACACCCACTGGATCTGCTGCCGCCAAATATGAGGGCGGCTCTCAAGGAGGACCAATCGCAACGCTCCAAGGCGACTGAAGCCCAACATCTGCTCGGCGTCACTCCGAAGATCGAGCCGGCTCCCAGGCCGAGCCCCGGAATCACGTGGAACGGTGGGTCGCTGACCACGGCTGAGTTGCAGATTGTTGCGGTACTCAACCGTCACAAGGACCAATGCCCGCTTACTTGGAAGTCGTTGACCGACAAAGCCAATGATCCCTCTACGCCACCGGATCTGAAAGCGGCGATCCAGGGACTGCAGCAGGATTCGGGACTTTTTTATGCGATTGGCTCGCAGGGCGACGGCCGCTGTGGAGGCAAGATCAACGCCAAGGACTTGGCCGGATTTTCAAACCACCACCCACAAGTTGCTGCATTTCAGGAAGCCCAAGCGCGAAGCTACGAGCAGAACTACATACCATCCGACGGCAGCGGAGGTTTGCAGCCTTCGGTCATGACCTTGAGCGATGCCTTGCGGGAGTTTTACCGGTACTCCGAAAATCTGTCCAAGGACCTGAGTCTGGATGAGTTCAAGAAAATGGTCGGCGGCGAATCGAAAAACGGCAAATTTCCGCCCCAGGTCATTGCGGCGGCGCAATATTTCCTCGATCACCCCGATGCTTGGAACCAGTTGTGCGGTGGCTCGAAAGGGAAGATGCACAAAGAGGATTTCCTGCAAGTCGCCTCATCGTCGATGAGCCTCACGCAAACTGAGCTGAATACGGTCGAGATGATCAAGGACCATCAGGACACGTTCTTTGGAAGCGGTGTTCTGACTCGCGACAAACTGGCGAAAATGAAAGACGACAAGAGCCTTGATCCGAAAGTGCGGGAAGCAGCCTCTCAGCTCCTTTCAGATCCTCTTTTGTTTGGCCTCCTGAACAATTCGATCACGGGCTATAAGACCCATCATAAATTCTTCGACTTTGGCGGCGGGCATACGGTTGATTCCGGCAATATCAGCAAAAAAGACTTTGCCCATTTTTGCACAAACATGTCGTCTGCGAACCGCAACGTTCAGCAGCCAATCACCCACGGCGCCCAAACCGCAGAAGAGCAGAATGCCGTCGCGGACATGAAGATGGGCCTGATGGACCAGCCTGACATTAAGTCAGCCAAAAAGAACGGCGGGGCCGTCATGCACGTCGTCGACTCCGTGCTCAAAATCGAGACGAAAGTGCTCGACTTGGCGGCAACGGCGGTGGGACTGCTCAGCTTCATTCCGGGCCTCGGACAAGTAGCCGATCTTGCCTCGATGGTTCTCGAGGCTGAGTCGCAAGCAGCCAATCTCCTGCGTACGGCCATTAACGGAGGCGATATGAAGCGAGCGCTGGAGGAAGCTGGCCTCAATATGGCCGCGCAGGCGATCGGCCTTATCGCAGGCCCCGAGGTCAAGCTGGCCATTCGAAATGGGCTCGTAAAGCACCTGATGGAAGAGGCCTTGGCGGCAGGCATTGATCTTTCGGTCTCGACGGCGCAGGACTACGCAGAAGGCTATGTGAATAACCTCAAAGCGCGCCTTGCAGGCGGCCCTGAGCAAAGCCTAGGCCTTCCGAGCATGCCATCATTCCAGAGTGTGGCAAGCAATGTGCCCTTCGTCGGCATTGCCTTATCCTAGCCGTCGCCTTGCGCGGAAGCTTTGGCTCGCGCGCTGACATAAGGGTCATTGTGGCACAAGCAGGGGTTCATCCGCATCAACGCAAGCGGTGTTCCTGACGCCATCTGGATCGGACTGTGAGGGGGATGTCCGAAGTCTGTGAAGACTTCGGTATATGACGACTTCAGAGTTACGCTGAGCCCAGCCATCTCGAGCCGGTGCGCCGGGTCGAGGTTTTCACGGGCGCCGGCCGGTAGCGGGAATGGTCTCCGGAAGGCACGGCGCGGATGGTGGCGGAGCGGCGCAGCCGAAGGAACGGCTGTCGCGCGCCCAGGGCGGCCTCCCGAACAGCAGACGATGATCTCCTGCCTTGGGCCTATATCCTCGTGCCACGCTCAAGGCAGTCGGCTGAAAACAGCGCTGATTTAAAACAGCATTATCCTGCACTGCACCCTCGATCCTTGCGCTCACCGATCGCTCGTCGACACGCACGCGGTCAAGTCGTTATCGGCGCTATGCCGATGGGCTTCGAGAGCAAGGTGGACGCTGAGCGGTGCGTCAGCCTCAGGGCGCGGCTGGCCAGCTTTGGGTCTCACGCTCTATGACGGCAACACCCGGCTGATCCACTTGGCCTGTTCGCGGGCTCCCGGCAGCGGCGCGGAAGCCACGGTCCGCCTTCCTCGGCTTCAGGCCAAAGATACCGCAGCATGCTCCAGAGCTATGTCTGCCGCCTTCGCCCCATCGTCGCTGGTCATGTGGAAAGGACAAGCAGGCTACGCACCCTATAATCCCGTCGGGCAGGATTCGACAGTCGACGGCGAGACATTCGCCAAACCTCCCCCTTGATTCTCAGCAACGTTAAAAAAAATTCACATAATGTTCGTGAGTGTAGTCTCCTGTCAGGTGGTACATTAGCCCCAATATCTGGCGTCTTAGTCGTAGAAAGGACTGTGATCTATCTTCCATTAGCATCCATACCAGCGGATTTACAGCAAATGACGAGAGAGGTCTCATGCGGATTGATGGGGATAGAAGGGCTAGCGGCTTGCTGCATCCCGTCCGGGTTGATGCTAACCAATGTTGACACTGGTAAATCGCCTAAGGACGGCAGCGCATCTTGATCGCCTTCGAATCCTGGGCCTTTGCGCGCATGCGGATCTAACCGTCGGCGAGCTGGCCGATATTACCGGTCTGCCTCGCGAGCAGGTTCGACGCCACGTTCGGCGGCTGGTCAGAGCCAACTTTCTTTGCTGCAACGAACAACGTCCGCAGTCTTCGTACCATATGCAAGCAGGAGGCAAGGATGGCGAGCTGGCTCAATTGGTGGTCGATCTCCTGCCCCACGATGATGGCCATCATAAAAGAGACCTACAACGCCTGGAAGCAATACAAGACGCGCGGTTGAAGGGACCGCCTGCTTGATCGTGAAATAGATCAGTCCAAATGGAGCGCGACTACCATGGATAACTCCGCCGGCGGCGCCATCGCGCAGCCCGACACTTACGGGCGGCCTCACTTAGCCGCCGTCGACTCCCGCGTTCACGAACTGCTTCTAAGACAGGAGCGTCAGGAGCGGACAACTCTCAAACTGATCGCCTCCGAGAACTTTGCCTCCTCGGCGGTGTTGGAAGCGACCGGGTCGATTTTCACCAACAAGTATGCCGAGGGATACCCCGGTGCGCGCTACTACGCCGGAAACGAGATCGTCGATGAGCTTGAGACCCTCGCGATCGAGCGCCTGAAAGCGCTATTTGGCAGTGAACATGCCAACGTCCAGCCTTATTCAGGCTCGCCAGCCAACCAGGCTGTCTATCGCGCGCTTTTGAGCCCCCGTGACAAAGTCATGGGCTTGCCTTTACCCGAAGGCGGCCATCTGACTCACGGTTGGTCCGTCAATTTTTCCGGCAGCGATTATCAGCGCGTCCCGTACAGGCTGCACGAAAAGACACAGCAAATTGACTATGACCACTTGCGCGAGACCGCCAAGCGGGAACGCCCGAAGCTAATTTGGGTCGGCGGAACTGCTTATCCGCGTATTTTTGACTACGCGGCAATGGCCGAAATTGCTTCGGAGGTGAACTCGTATCTGGTGGCTGACATCGCCCACATCTGCGGCCTGGTTGTCGCAGGAGTGCATCCGAACCCCGTGTCCCATTGCGATGTGGTCACCAGCACCTCTCACAAGTCGATCCGCGGTCCCCGGGGTGGCTTCATTTTATCAAGGAATGAAGACCGTTATCAGCCCCTCCATCATCCGAAGAGCAAACACAATCTGGCCAAACGTATAGACCGCGCCGTGTTCCCTCTTCTGCAAGGCGGACCGCATATGAATACTATCGCCGCGCTTGCCGTCGCTTTGCAGGAAGCAGCGAACTCGTCCTTTCGTGTCTACGGTCAGCAGATCGTCCACAACGCCAAGGCTCTGGCCCAGGCACTTCTGGAGCGAGGTTATGAACTCGTCACCGGGGGCACTGACAATCACATGCTGATCCTTGATCTTCGGGACCGGTCGCTGTCAGGCAAAGCCTATGCGGAGCGCTTATCGCGTGCAGGCATCATTGCGAATTTCAATATGGTCCCGGGCGACCGGCGGCATCCGGCGCTGACAAGCGGCATCCGCTTAGGGACACCAGCGGTGACGTCCATGGGCATGCGCGAAACGGAGATGGTGCAGATCGCCGCTTTCATCGACTCGGTCTGCCGCCAGCCCGATGACCAGGAAGTTCATGCGAGCGTACGAAGAGACGTTGCCGACTTCTGCACTGCGTTCGATGTTCCCGGCATCCCCGACCGATAAGCCACCCCAATCCAGAAACTCCTCACTAACTCCAGCACTTGAAGCGAGGGCATTTTTATGACCAGGCAGTTCGTGTTCTCTTCCGAATCCGTCGGCGCGGGACACCCCGATAAGATGGCAGACAACATCTCCGATGCCATTCTCGATGCGGTCCTGCGCACCGATCCGAAGGCGCGCGTCGCCTGTGAAGTGTTGGTGAAGACGGGGATGGTCGTTGTGGCTGGCGAGATCACCAGCCATGCCCACATCGATTACAGCCAAGTCGCCCGCGATACGATACTCGATATTGGCTACGACGATGATGCGATTGGCTTTGATGGTCGACGTTGCGCCGTCGTTCTGGCCCTCACCGAGCAGTCGCCCGACATAAGCCAGGGCGTTGATGAAGGACGAGGGCAGGATCTCGGGCAAGGGGCAGGGGATCAGGGCATCATGTTTGGATTCGCATGCAACGAGACGGATACATTGATGCCCCTGCCGATCCAACTCGCTCACCATTTGACGAAAAGACAGGCCGAGGTCCGGAAAGCGGGACAGCTTGGCTGGCTGCGTCCGGACGTGAAATCTCAAGTGTCGGTACGCTACGAAGGGCTCCGCCCGGTGGCGCTGGATACCATAGTCCTGTCAACGCAGCATGACGAAGCGGTCTCACAAGCCACGGTCCGCGAAGGCGTCATTGAGGAGATCATAAAACCGGTCCTGCCGGCCCACCTGGATACTTCGGGGATCAGATTTCTGGTCAACCCAACAGGGCGGTTCGTGGTCGGTGGGCCTGCCGGCGACTGCGGCCTCACAGGACGGAAGATCATCGTCGATTCCTACGGTGGGACCGGGCGTCACGGCGGCGGTGCCTTTTCGGGCAAGGACCCATCCAAGGTTGACCGCTCGGCGGCCTATGCCGCCCGGTATGTCGCGAAGAACATCGTTGCCAGCGGCCTTGCGGAGGTCTGCGAGGTTCAGCTTGCCTACGCGATCGGCGTGGCCAGTCCGGTTTCTGTCATGGTCAATACCTTCGGAACCGCAAGGATCGAGGAAAAAAGGATCGAGCGCCTTGTTCTCGAGGTTTTCAATCTCCGACCGAAAGGCATCATCAAGATGCTTGATCTCTTACGGCCGATATACCGCAAGACGGCGACATACGGACACTTCGGGCGTGAAGAGCCTGAGTTCACTTGGGAGAAGACGGACAAAGCTGACGATTTGCTGCGTGAAGCCGGACCGGCAGCTGCGTGAGGGCGGCTGGATCAAGCGCATGCGGCAACCCATTTCAACTCGCGAGACCACGCCCGGCCGGCGTGGCAAGAAGCCGGCTCGGGTTTTGGCGGAGATTTTGATGCCGGATTATGACGTGCTTTGCATCGGCAATGCCATTGTCGACATCATCGCCCAGTGCGACGAGGAATTCCTCGAGACCAACGGCATCATCAAGGGCGCGATGAACCTCATCGACACACAACGCGCCGAACTGCTCTACAGCCGCATGGGCCCGGCGATCGAAGCGTCCGGCGGCAGCGCCGGCAACACGGCGGCCGGCGTCGCCAGCTTTGGCGGCCGCGCGGCCTTCTTCGGCAAGGTCTCCAACGATGCGCTGGGCGAAATCTACGCCCACGACATCCATGCGCAGGGCGTCGCCTTCGGCACCACGCCGCTCAAGGGTGAGCCGCCGACGGCGCGCTCGATGATCTTCGTCACGCCCGACGGCGAGCGCTCGATGAACACCTATCTCGGCGCCTGCGTCGAGCTTGGCCCTGAGGATGTCGAAGCCGACAAGGCGTCCGGCGCCAAGGTCACCTATTTCGAAGGCTATCTGTGGGACCCGCCGCGCGCCAAGGAGGCAATCCGCCAGACGGCGAAGCTGGCGCACGCGGCAGGCCGAGAAGTGTCGATGACGCTGTCGGATTCGTTCTGCGTCGACCGCTACCGCGACGAATTCCTCGAGCTGATGCGTTCGGGCACGGTCGACATCGTCTTTGCCAACAGCCACGAGATCAAATCGCTCTACCAGACATCCTCGTTCGACGAGGCGCTGGCGCAGATCCGCAAGGATTGCCGGATCGCCGCCGTGACCCGCTCGGAAAAAGGCTCCGTGATCGTGCGCGGCGACGAGACGGTGGTGATCAAGGCGACCGCCATCAAGGAACTGGTCGACACGACGGGCGCCGGCGATCTCTATGCCGCCGGCTTCCTGCATGGCTACACGCAAGGCCGCGACCTGCAAACCTGCGGCGACCTTGGCTCACTGGCGGCCGGATTGGTGATCCAGCAGATCGGCCCCAGGCCCCGGCAGAATCTGCGCCGCGAGGCTGAGCAGGCGGGATTGCTTTAACAACCGTCAAGCTGCCGCCCCTCACCGTCGCGCAGTTGTCATACATCGCACCTACACGCAATCTGGGCGTCCCGCGACTGACATTTCGGTGCGCCCTCAGTCAGTTGGGGTGTCAAGAAATGCTGGACAGCATGCTGTCGGGCGGCAGGATTCGTTGCCGCCGCGATTTCCGTTTTCCGCACTAGAAGTTCAACAATCGGCCGCAGCTGAGGGGGAGCGCGCGGCCAGAAGACAGATGCATGAACAGATTTCAAATCCAGGGCCTCAAGCAGGACGACTTCGCGGAGATGGTCGCGGAAGACGTCGAACGTGCACTTGCCCACTATGACGAGGCCATCAACAAGCCCACCATGGTCTCGGTCGGCAAGATCGCCGGCAGCATAGCGTCCGCCGTCACCTTGCTGTCACCGAAGCACCGGCGCGCCATCGACGCCATCCATGCCGACCTGCCCGGCCTGGCGTCGAAATTCGTGCGCGCGCTGGCGGCGGAAGCCGCGCGCCGCAGCGAAGCCGGTATTGCCGGCGTGACAAATCCGCCGACGACCCCGTTGGCCGATGTCGAGCCTCCTTCGCTGCCAAAGTCCGACGATCTCGAATCGATGCTGATCGAGGACTGGGCCGGCCGCGTCGCCGGTTCGACCTATCTGGAAGAGCATCTGCGCATCGCCCGCTCGACCCTGCACCGCTGGCAGCGGCGGGGTGAGGTCATCGCCTTGCGCAAGGGCGGCCGCAAACATGTCTTCCCGCTGGCGCAGTTCGTCGACGGCCGGCCGGTTGCAGGCATTCGCGACGTGCTATCCCTGATCACCAATCCGAGGCTCGCATGGCTGTGGCTGACGCGGCCCTCGGCGCAGCTCGACGGCCGCGTCCCGATCGACTTGCTGCGGCAGGATCAGGTGGACGAGGTCGTCGAGGCCGCGCGCGTATTCGCGCCGGGCTGAACGCCTCGCGGACTCACCGCTGAGGCCAGCCCCTCAAGTCCCCGCCGTGTACGCCGCGATCGCCGCCATGTTGACGATATCGCTGTCCTTGGCATTCAGCGACACGATCTGAACCGGCTTGTTCAGGCCGACCAGCAGCGGCCCGATCACCGTCGAGCCGCCGAGTTCCTGCAACATCTTGGTCGAAATCGAGGCCGAGTGGAACGCCGGCATGATCAGCACATTGGCCGGGCCGGTCAGGCGGATGAACGGATATTGCGCCATGGCGCGGGCGTTGAGGGCGACGTCGGCGGCCATTTCGCCGTCATATTCGAAATCGACGCGGCGCTTGTCGAGGATGCGCACGGCTTCCTGGACGCGCTCGGAGCGTTCGCCCTGCGGATGGCCAAAGGTGGAATAGGCGAGCATGGCGAGCCTCGGCTCATAACCCATGCGGCGGGCAAAGCCTGCCGCCTCCTCGGCGATGTCGGCGATCTGCTCGGCGTTCGGCATATCGTGCACGGCGGTGTCGGCGACCAGCACGGTCTTGCCCCGCGCCAGCACGATCGAGACGCCGATGACGCGGTGGCCGGGCTTGGCATCGATGACGCGGCGGATGTCGTCGAGCGCGGTCGAATAGTTGCGGGTGACGCCGGTGACGATGCCGTCGGCGTCACCCAGCGCCACCATGCAGGCGGCAAAGTGGTTGCGATCGTTGTTGATCAGCCGCTGGCAGTCGCGAAACAGGAAGCCTTTGCGCTGCATGCGCTCGTAGAGGTAGTCGGTGTAGATGCCGTTGCGGCGCGACAGCCTTGCATTGATGATCTCGATGCCTTGCTTGTTGAGATCGATGCCGGCGTGCTTGGCGTTTTCCTTGATGACGTCGTCGCGGCCGAGCAGGATGGCGGTGCCGAGCTTCTGGTTCACATAGGAGACGGCGGCGCGCATGACCTGTTCCTCCTCGCCCTCGGCGAAGACGATGCGCTTGGGCTGGCGGCGCACGCGGTCGTAGATGCGCTGCAGGGTCGAGGCGATCGGGTCGCGGCGGGCCGACAGTTCCTGCGCGTAACGGTCGAGGTCAAGGATCGGCTTGCGGGCGACGCCTGAATCCATCGCCGCCTTGGCGACCGCAATCGGAATGGCCGAGATCAGGCGCGGGTCGAACGGCACCGGGATGATGTAGTTGGGGCCGAATTTCGGCCGATTACCCTGATAGGCGGCGGCGACGTCGTCGGGCACGTCCTGGCGCGCCAGTGCCGCCAGCGCCTGGGCGGCGGCGATCTTCATGTCGTCATTGATGGTGGTTGCCCTGACATCCAGCGCGCCGCGGAAGATATAGGGGAAGCCGAGCACGTTGTTGACCTGGTTCGGATAGTCCGAACGGCCGGTGGCCATGATGGCGTCGGTGCGGATCTCGGCCACTTCCTCCGGCGTGATTTCCGGATCGGGATTGGCCATGGCGAAGATGATCGGGTTCTTGGCCATCGACTGCACCATGGCGGTGGTCAGCGCGCCCTTGGCGGAGAGGCCGAGGAAGACGTCGGCGCCGTCGAGCGCCTCGGCGAGGCTGCGCGCCTCGGTCTTCACCGCATGCGCCGACTTCCACTGGTTCATGCCTTCGGTGCGGCCCTGGAAAACCACGCCCTTGGTGTCGCATAGGATGATGTTTTCCGGCGAAAAGCCCATCGCCTTCATCAGCTCGATGCAGGCGATGCCGGCGGCGCCGGCGCCGTTGCAGACCATTTTCGTGGTCTTCATGTCACGGCCGGTGATCTCCAGCGCGTTGATCAGGCCGGCGGCGGAGATGATCGCGGTGCCGTGCTGGTCGTCATGGAAGACCGGGATGTCCATCAATTCGCGCAGCCGCTGCTCGATGATGAAGCATTCCGGCGCCTTGATGTCCTCGAGATTGATGCCGCCGAAGGAGGGCCCGAGGAAACGCACGCAGTTGATGAACTCGTCGGCGTCCTCGGTGTCGACCTCGAGGTCGATGGAATCGACATCGGCGAAGCGCTTGAACAGCACCGCCTTGCCCTCCATCACCGGCTTGGAGGCCAGCGCGCCGAGATTGCCGAGACCGAGAATGGCTGTGCCGTTGGAGATGACTGCGACCATATTGCCGCGCGTCGTGTAGTCGAAGGCGCGCGAGGGGTCTTCGGCGATGGCCAGGACCGGAACCGCGACACCAGGCGAATAGGCGAGGCTGAGGTCGCGCTGCGTCGCCATCGGCTTGGTGGCGACGACCTCCAGCTTGCCCGGCCGACCCATGGCGTGGAATTCGAGCGCTTCCTGCGCACTGACGGACGGACCGCTGTTCTCGGTTTTCCTGGCCATGATGTACTTGATTTCCTCACCGGTGCAGCACCTCGTTGAAGCGGGTGCTTTGTGTCGGACCGAATTAAGACCACGCGCCGCCGCGTGTAAACTGCCAGCGTGCGGAATCGCGGTTGGTACGCGCGATTGCGGGCATCCTGCCGTCCCGGTCGTCCCCTGTTTTTCGAAGCCCCGGCATTAAACCGCGCGATCACATCTGCTAGCGTGCGGCGCATGAACATGCACAGCCCGAA
>NZ_RZPF01000029.1:0-16815 GCF_004022735.1 Mesorhizobium sp. M7A.F.Ca.AU.001.01.1.1 | reverse complement strand
GGAAACCGGCTGGGCGGTGTGGGCGATCTCGGCATAGGGCTTGCCGTCGCGGACCGGCGGGCCGAGCACCAGCCGTGGCGAGTTCATCAGCACTTGCGGCTTTTGGCCCGGCAGCGAAACGATCTCGTAAGAGCGGGCAGAAGCATCGCCAATGAAATGGCGGCGCTGCGCTTGCGCCCAGCCGGCGCTCACGAGAAAGTCGCGCATGGCCAGCGACCTTGCGGCCCGATCGAAGGCAGGTCCCTGCCCCGACAATCGTGCCAGCCGGCCGTTGCCATGCTGGACGAGCTCGATCAGGACCGTGGTTTTCGGCAGATGGGCTTCCGCCCGCTCCGGCCATTCGACCAAAGCAGCACCTTGCGCCAAGGCTTCGTCGAAACCAAGCTCATCGATCTCGTCGGCCGAGGACAGGCGGTAGAGATCGAAATGATGCACCGGAATGCGGGTGTCGTAGCTCTGCACCAGCGTGAAGGTCGGGCTCGGAACGTCGAGGCCGGCATCGTCGGCCAAGGTCCTGATCAAGGCCCGCGCCAGCGTCGACTTGCCGGCGCCCAGATCGCCCTTCAGGGCAAGCACGTCGCCTGGGCGCAGCGACAGCGCCAGATCTTCGCCCAGCCGCGCTGTCTGGGTCTCGTCGGCGAGTAATCGCTCCAGCACCAGTCCGGTCATCGAACGCGCTACTCGGCCGCGGCACGGATGCCCGGCATGTCTGGAAAGGTGCAGATGACGGTCGTGCCCTTGTCCTTGCCGGTTTCGATGCGAACGCTGCCGCCATGCAGCTCGACGAAGCTCTTGACGATCGACAGGCCGAGGCCGGCGCGCGGCTCGAAACGGCGGAACACCGAATCGAGCACATCGGGCGGCATACCGGGACCGTCGTCATGGACCGAGAATTCCACCCCGTCCGCCAGATGGCGGCAAGTGAGCCGGATGGTGCTGGCTTCCGGGGCGTAATTGGCGGCGTTGCTGAGCAGATTGTAGAGGATCTGGCGGACGCGGACCTCATCGCCGTGAAACGTCTTCGGCGCCGAGGCTGCTTCAACCTCGAGCCTGATCGAATGCTCTTCCAGCCGGTCGGCCACCAGTTCGGCCGCAGCGGCGATGGTGCGATCGACCTGCACCTCGGAAATATCGAGCTGCATGATGCCGGCGTCCACCGTCGCCAGGTCGAGTATGTCGTTGACGATGGTGAGCAGGACCGCGGAGGAGGAGCTGACATGCTCGACATATTCCCGCTGCTTCTGCGTCAGCGGACCGGTCGTGGGCTGTGACAGGAGTTCGGTGAAGCCGATGATGTTGGTCAGCGGCGAGCGCAGTTCATAGGAAACATGCTGGACGAATTCGTTCTTGAGCTGGTCGGATTTTTGCAGCGCCTCGTTCTTGTCCTTCAGCGCCCGCTCGACATGGACGCTGTCGGTGACGTCGACGAAGGTCATCATCACCTGCCCGTTGGGCAGCGGGATCATGGCGTAACTCAACACGTTGCCGTTGTTGAGCTCGGTCTGTCCGTGGCGGTCGCGGCGCTCGTCGTCGAAGCCGGTGACGGCGGCAACAAAGCCGGGCCAGGGGCTGTCCGCCGCCTGCCGGTCGCAAAGGTCGCGGATGGTGGAAACATGGACGCTGGGCTTGGCCGCTTCGCCGCTCAATCCCCAGAGCGTGGCAAAGGCAGGATTCGACAGCCGGAGCCTGCCGTCGGGTCCGAACACCGCTACGCCTTCGGCAAGATTGTCGAGCGTCTCGCCCTGGACCCGCACCGCTGTCTGGTAGCGGCTCTCGAGGTCCATCTTCTCGGTCAGGTTCTCGAACACCCAGGTGACGCCGCCCTTGGGCTGCGGATTGGCGACGACGCGGATGGTCTTGCCATCCGGCAGATGCCACCAATGTTCCTGGGATTCCACAGCGCGATAGGCACCGAGCAGGCCTTCCTTCCAGCGGCGCCATTCAGGCTGTTCGGCGATCTTGCCTTCGCTGCGCAGCCGGTCGAGCAGCAAGGCATTGTCTGGAGCGCTGTGCAGGAAGCCTGCCTCCAGGCCCCAAAGCTTCTGGAAGGCCTGGTTGAAGAACCGCAGCTTCTCGTCGGTGTCGAAAATGGCGACCGCCGTGTTGAGCTGGTCGAGCGTGTCGGCGTGGCTTCGCACCGTCCGTTCGTATTCGCCGCGAACGGCTTCGATGGCACTGGTGTCGCAGGCAAGGCCGGCCGAGCCATCGCTGCCGGCGAAATCGGTGACCGCGAACACACGGCGGTCGCCTTCGATCACGGTGGACAGCGACTGCTCGAAAACCGGATGCGTCCTGTGCTGGGCGGCAATCGCATCGCGCGCCTGGCCGCCGAGGAACTCTTTCTTCTCCCGAACCGCGGCTTCGGCATTTTCGGCTTCGACGGCATCGGCATAGGCGCGGTTGACCCACTTCAGCCCGCCATCCTCGCCGCGGAGCCACGCCGGCATGTTCAGCGCGTCGAGCAGGCCGATCATCGTGTCGTGGTCGGCGGCCAGCCGCTGGTTCTCGATCTTCAGTCTGGCCTGGCTGCGCTGCGTCTCCGAGAGCGAGAGGAAACGCACGAGCACATGCGCGGCACTCTTGCGGCCATGCACTTCGAGCGGCGCACCGGCCTGCGATTCGATGACCAGGTCGAAGGGTTTGGCCTTTTCGCGCAATCCCGCGACGGCATGTTCGAGTGCCGCCGCCGAACGCGGCATCAGCCAGCGGCCGAAAGCAAGAAAAGCGGCCCTATCCTCGGGAGCGCCGCTTTCGACGGGCAATGTGCCGATGAGCTCGGGCTTCTTGTTTTCCGCAGCCCAGACGACGACGCGCTGGTCGCGCAGATTGAGCAGCGCCTCGGAACGGCGGAGCGCCGCGTTGATGTCGGCGAGGCGGCTCCTGAGTTCGACATTCTCCGCCGAGGTGCGGGCTCTTTCGCGGATGAGAACGATGGCCGATATCAGTGCGGCACCCGTCACGCCGACGAACACTGCAAGCTGCATGACATCAATGGCACTCACCGACAGTCCGGCGACGCTGGCAACAGCGGTCTCGGCATGCGCGGCGGCGCCGGCCAAGGGCCCCGCGAGCGCGGAGGTGGCAAGGAATGTCGACGCGCGGGCGCGCCAGGACAGGCTCCCCCCTTCCAGGGCGGAGCCAGCAATCCCCGAATCGTCATGGCCGCCGGAAACGGCCCGTCCCGCTCTGTGCGGGTGTTGCCCCGGCATGTCTTGGTCCTCTCCGCCGCCTGAATGCAAGACCGCCCTGATGCGTGCCTCTCTTGACCCTCTCGGGCTGGAAGCATCGCCGAATCACCTGACAATAACCCCTCGCCGAATCGGCGTGAAGGCTGATGGCGCGCAAAAATAAGGCCGGGCGAAAAGTCAATCGCCCGGCCTCAATATCTGGTAGTAATTTTAGCTTTGGTTAATAGCGGTAGTGTTCCGGCTTGAACGGACCCTGCGGCGTGACGCCGATATAGGCGGCCTGTTCACCCGACAGTTCGGTCAGGCGGGCGCCGAGCTTGTCGAGATGCAGGCGGGCGACCTTTTCGTCGAGATGCTTGGGCAGGACATAGACCTGGTTCTCGTACTGGCCGGGCTTGGTGTAGAGCTCGATCTGCGCCAGCACCTGGTTGGTGAAGGATGCCGACATGACGAAGCTCGGGTGGCCGGTGGCGTTGCCGAGATTGAGCAGCCGTCCTTCCGACAAAAGGATCATCCGCTTGCCGTCCGCGAAGGTGATCATATCGACCTGCGGCTTGACGTTGGTCCATTTCAAATTGCGCAGCGCGGCGACCTGGATCTCATTGTCGAAGTGGCCGATGTTGCCGACGATGACCATGTCCTTCATCGAGCGCATATGGTCGAGGGTGACGACATCCTTGTTGCCGGTGGTGGTGATGACGATGTCGGCGGTGGGGGCTGCATCTTCCAGCGTGACGACTTCAAAACCGTCCATCGCAGCCTGCAGGGCGCAGATCGGATCGACCTCGGTGACCTTGACGCGGGCACCGGCGCCCTTGAGCGAGGCCGACGAGCCCTTGCCGACGTCGCCATAACCGCACACGACAGCGACCTTGCCGGCCATCATCGTGTCGGTGCCGCGGCGGATGCCGTCGACCAGCGATTCCTTGCAGCCATACTTGTTGTCGAACTTCGACTTGGTGACCGAGTCGTTGACGTTGATTGCGGGGAAGGGCAGCAGGCCCTTCTTCTGCAGCTGGTAGAGGCGGTTGACGCCGGTGGTCGTCTCTTCGGTGACGCCGCGGATCGCCGCCTTCTGCTTGGTGAAGAAGCCGGGCGAAGCCTTCAGGCGCTTCTTGACCTGGGCGTAGAAATATTCCTCTTCCTCGCTCTGCGGGTTGGACAGCACGTCCTCGCCGGCCTCGGCGCGGGCGCCGATCAGGATGTACATGGTGGCGTCGCCGCCATCATCGAGGATCATGTTGGAGAGGCCGCCATCGGCCCACTGGAAGATCTTGTCGGTGTAGTCCCAATACTCCTCCAGCGACTCGCCCTTGACGGCAAACACCGGGATGCCGGCCTCGGCGATGGCCGCGGCCGCATGGTCCTGGGTCGAGAAGATGTTGCAGGAGGCCCAGCGGATATCGGCGCCAAGCGCCTTCAGCGTCTCGATCAGCACCGCCGTCTGGATGGTCATGTGCAGCGAGCCGGTGATGCGCGCACCCTTGAGCGGCTGCTTGGGGCCGAATTCCTCACGGCAGGCCATCAGGCCCGGCATTTCGGTTTCGGCGATCTCGAGTTCCTTGCGGCCCCAGCCGGCAAGCGAGATGTCGGCGACCACATAGTCCTTGCTACCCGTCATGGCAGTACTCCGATGCGAATGTTGTGCTTGCGAATTTGTTGCGGACACGCCCGCGCCGGTCGGCGCGTCCAAGGGCGCGAATTGCCGGCCTGACTAGCAGATCGGAGCAAGGACGACAATGGGATATAAAGAAATCTTTATCCCTGCATGTCTCTCGGACGCATATCGCGCTCTACCAGATCAGCATTCCTCGCCGAAGCGGGACGCCACCAGTTGCTCCAGGGCGTCGATGACCTGCTGGGCCTCCGGCCCGCTGGCGGTGACGCGGATCGAATAGCCGGGGCTTGCCGCCAGCATCATCAGGCCCATGATCGAGGTGCCGCCAACCTTGACGCCATCCTTCTCGACATGCACCGAGGCATCGAAGCCGCTGGCCAGCTGGACGAACTTCGCCGAAGCGCGCGCATGAAGGCCGCGCTGGTTGATGATGGGAAAATCCCGGACTATCTGATCTTTTTCCGGGGACAGCGCGGTCATTTGCTGCTCAGGAGCTGGCTGGCAACATTGATGTATTTGCGACCGGCGGCCTGGGCCTCATCAAGGGCGGCCGCCATGTTGTCGCCCTTGCGGATCGAGGAGAGCTTGATCAGCATCGGCAGATTCATGCCGGCGATCACCTCGGTGCGGCCGGACTCCATCACCGAGATGGCAAGATTGGAGGGCGTGCCGCCGAACATGTCGGTCAGCACGATGACGCCCGCCCCGGTGTCGACACGGGCAACCGCGTCGACAATGTCGCGCCGACGCTGCTCCATATCGTCGTCGGCACCGATCGCCACGGTTTCGAAATTGTCTTGTGGCCCGACGACATGTTCGACGGCATGTCGGAACTCGGTGGCCAGTTGACCGTGCGTTACAAGCACGAGTCCGATCATTCTTTGGTGGCTCCCGTCATCGCCGCTTCACAGGCGCATTTTATGCTCGCCAGCCAATCCAGGCGGCGGGAGCGCTATCTTGTCGACGCGCGGCCCGTTGACAAGCCCAAAATTGCGCAGGCGCATGCCATTTTGACGCATTGCAGCAAAAAACCCGGAGCGGATCATAGAAAAGGCGCGATCGACAGCCGCGCCATCACGACCGGTAAGGCCGCCGGGATATTGCGTTCGACCACATCGACCTGTGGCACCAGACAACCCACGATGCTGCTAGCGGCATCCTCCTGGAAGCGCGGCGCTTCATCGGCCGGCACCAGGTGGACATGCAGGTCGACGAGGCCTGCCGGCTCGAATGGCAGAGGCCGGGGGCCGAGCCCAGGCACCTCGACGAGGCCTTCTATGGCGGCGGGAGCGCGGCACAGAAGCCGCCCGGCATGCGCCTCGACAAAGAGCTGATCGTCACCGACGAGCCGCGCGAACGATCCGCGCTGGCGACAATGATCTATGAGCGCCAGCGCCAGCGCCGTCTTGCCCGAGCCGGAGGCTCCGGTGATGAGAATGCCGCGCTCGCCGATCAAAACCATTGTCGCGTGAATGTTTTCAGGCTGCACGGCTGGACCAGGCATGGTTGGAATTCATGCTCTCAGCCTTCGGCCGGCAACGTCACCACAAAACGCGCGCCCTTGATCTCGCCGGGTTTGGTGCCGGGGATGTTCTCGGCGGTGAGCGTGCCGCCATGGGCCTCGACGATCTGCCTGGATATCGACAGGCCAAGGCCCGAATTCTGGCCGAACGCCTCGCCGGCCGGCCGGTCCGTGTAGAAGCGTTCGAAGATGCGGTCGATGTTGTCGGCGCGGATGCCGGGGCCATTGTCGTCGACGGTGACGATGTTGAACTTGCCGGCACGCGCCAGCGACAGGCTGATGTGGCCATGATCCTCGGGAACGAAGGAACGGGCGTTCTCGATCAAATTGGTGATGACCTGGCCGATGCGCAGATCATGGCCGACGACGACATAGCCTTTGACGCCCTGCGGCAGTTTGGCGGCCTTGAACTCGATCTCGACCGCCTTCTTGTTGCGCGTCGCTTCGCGCGAAACGGCGACCAGATCGGTGATGAATTTCTTCAAATCGACCGTTCCCGCATCTTCACGCGCGAGTTCCGCGTCCAGGCGCGATGCGTCGGAAATATCGGTGATGAGCCGGTCCAGCCGCCTGACATCGTGCTGGATGATATCCATCAGCCGGCCGCGCGAATCGTCGTTCTTGGCCAGCGGCAAGGTCTCCACCGCGCTGCGCAGCGACGTCAGCGGGTTTTTCAGCTCGTGCGAGACATCGGCCGCGAAGCTTTCGATCGCCTCGATCCGGGCGTAGAGCGCGTTGGTCATGTCGCGTATGGCGATCGACAGATTGCCGATCTCGTCCTGGCGGTCGGAAAAGTCGGGGATCTCCTCACGGCTCTTGACGCCGCGCCGCACTCGCACCGCCGCCGCCGACAGCCGGCGCAGCGGATTGGCGATGGTCGAGGCGAGCAGCATCGACAGGATGGCGGTGACAAGGGCCGCGATGCCGAAGACGCGCAGGATCGCCTTGCGCTCGGCGGCGACGATCTTGTCGATGTCGCCGCCTTCGGTCGACAGCATCAGCACGCCCAGGACGGCACGAAAGCGCTGGATCGGCACCGCCACCGAAACGATCTGCTCGCCCTGCTCGCTGACGCGCACGATGGTCGAAGGGCTGCCGGTGAGCGCCTTGACCACTTCCGGGAAAGCGGCGCCATTGCCGCCCGGCTGCTCGTGATAGACCGGCAGCTCGGTGTTGCGGAAGAAGTCGAAGACGAATTTCTGGATGCGCTCGACCAGATCGGGCTCTTCTTCCTCGACCGGCGGCAGGTCGTAGCGCAGGATCTGGCCACGCGAATAGAGGTGGCGCGAATCGAGCAGCAGATTGGCGTCGCGGTCATAGATGCGGGCGCGGGTCCTGGTCGGCGAGATCAGCCTTCTAAGCACCGGTGCGACACGCTCCGGGTTGATCGGAAAGTCGAGATTGTCGAGCTGGTCCGAGCCCGGCCCAAGGCTTTCGCCGGCCTGCAGTTCAAGCAGCTTTTCCGGGTCGATGCTGATCGAATCCGTCTCGACCGTCGCCGAAGCGGCGATGGCGCCGGCGATGATCTCGCCCTGGGTCATCAGGCTTTCGACGCGGGCGTCGATCAGCCCGTCGCGGAAGGTGTTGAGATAGAGGATGCCGGTCACCAGCACGGCGAGGCCGGCAAGGTTGAGGAACAGGATACGCCGCGTCAGGCTGGAAAAGATGTGATGGCCAAGGAAGCGGCGCATCGGCACCGTGATCTTCGAGACGAAGGACGGCATGATCCGCGACGGCCGCCTGGAGGCGCCCGCCGGTCTTGTTCGCTGTGCTTCCACTGCCATCGAATAGCAGGCCCTGCTACTTATGCTTCGCGGAACCGGTATCCGACTCCGTAAAGGGTTTCGATCATCTCGAAGTCGTCGTCGACGGCCTTGAACTTCTTGCGCAGCCGCTTGATGTGGCTGTCGATGGTGCGGTCGTCGACATAGACCTGTTCATCATAAGCCGAATCCATCAGCGCATCACGGCTTTTTACGACACCGGGACGCTGCGCCAGCGAATGCAGGATCAGGAACTCGGTGACGGTGAGCGTCACCGGCTCGCCTTTCCAGGTGCAGGTGTGGCGCTCCTGGTCCATGACGAGCTGGCCGCGCTCGAGAGAGCGGGCCTGCTGGCTTGGCGTCTTGGCTGCAGCCTCGCGGGCACTGGCGCGGCGCAGCACGGCGCGCACGCGCTCGACCAGCAGGCGCTGTGAGAAGGGTTTGCGGATGAAATCGTCGGCGCCCATCTTGAGACCGAACAATTCGTCGATCTCGTCGTCCTTGGAGGTCAGGAAGATCACCGGCAGGTCGGACTTCTGGCGCATCCGGCGCAGCAGTTCCATGCCGTCCATGCGCGGCATCTTGATGTCGAGAATGGCAAGGTTCGGCGGGCGTGCCGCCAGGCCTTCCAGCGCCGACGCACCATCCGTGTAGGTCTCGACGCGATACCCCTCGGATTCCAGGGCGATCGACACCGATGTCAGAATGTTGCGGTCGTCATCGACAAGCGCGATTGTTGCCATTTCAAGCGGCTCCCTCATGAGCTGTCCCTTCTGTCGTAGAGAAGGGGCTTTTGCAGGACAAATTAGGTACAAAATGTGGCATAGGCCTTGTCCGCTGTCACGCGCGGCATGCCGGCGGCCACAATCCTACCTCGACATGGATTGGACGAACGTACATCGCCAATCCTTTGGGCAACCGCGAAACTTTTTGCACATATAAACGATTTAAACAACTTTCAAAATATTTAAATCGATTAATGATTTGATATCATTTGACTTTTCTGGTTCTGACCATCTCAGCCCGCGTAGTGGGCGTGCCGGGAAGGTGCCGGCAAAGATGCGGCAAATCCAAGAGGGACACTCGATGTCGGAAGTCGGCAAACGCAATTCCGCCTGCGCGATCGATCATATCGGCCTGAAAACCACCGGCGTGGTGCGCTATAATTTCGGTGCGGCTGCTCTTTATGAGGACTCGATCCGGCGCGGCGAGGCCCGCTTGACCGCACATGGCGCGTTGGTCGCCGAGACAGGCCAGCATACCGGCCGCTCGCCCAAGGACAAGTTTGTCGTCCGCAACAGTGACACCGAACCGCATGTCTGGTGGGACAACAACAAGGCAATTTCACAAGCCCAGTTCGACACGCTGCTCGCCGATTTCCAGACGCATGCCTGGGACAAGGATCTATACGTCCAGGACCTGATCGGCGGCGCCGATGCGGAGCTGAAGCTGCCGACCAGGGTGATCACCGAATTTGCCTGGCACTCGCTGTTCATCCGCAATCTGCTCATTCGTCCCGATGCCGCCGAGCTCGAGCATTTCGTGCCTGCCATGACGATCATCGACCTGCCGTCCTTCCGCGCCGATCCCGCCCGCCACGGCAGCCGCACCGAAACGGTGATCGCCGTGGATCTCACGCGCAAGGTCGTGCTGATCGGCGGCACCTCCTATGCCGGCGAGATGAAGAAGTCGGTGTTCACCATGCTCAACTATCTGCTGCCGGCGAAAGGCGTGATGCCGATGCATTGCTCGGCCAACGAGGGTATGGCCGGCGACGCCGCCATCTTCTTCGGCCTGTCGGGCACCGGCAAGACGACACTCTCGGCCGATCCCTCGCGCACGCTGATCGGCGACGACGAGCATGGCTGGGGACCCCACGGCATCTTCAATTTCGAAGGCGGCTGCTACGCCAAGACGATCAAGCTGTCGGCGGAAGCCGAGCCGGAAATCTTCGCCACCACGCAGCGCTTCGGCACGGTGCTGGAAAATGTCGTGCTCGACGCTGATGGCGTGCCGGATTTCAACGACGGAAGGCTGACCGAAAACACACGCTGCGCCTACCCGCTGGATTTCATCCCCAACGCCAGCAAGACCGGCCGCGCCAACCATCCGAAGAACATCATCATGCTGACCGCCGATGCGTTCGGCGTGATGCCGCCGATCGCGCGGCTGACCCCGGCGCAGGCGATGTATCATTTCCTCTCCGGCTACACCGCCAAGGTGGCCGGAACCGAAAAGGGCGTGACCGAGCCCGAAGCGACGTTTTCGACCTGTTTCGGCGCCCCGTTCATGCCGCGCCATCCATCGGAATACGGCAATCTGCTGCGCGAGCTGATTGCCCGCCACGGCGCCGATTGCTGGCTGGTCAACACCGGCTGGACCGGCGGCGCCTACGGCACCGGCAAGCGCATGCCGATCAAGGCGACGCGGGCCTTGCTTGCCGCCGCACTCGACGGCTCGCTCAAGACGGCCGAGTTCCGCACCGACCCTCATTTCGGTTTCGAGGTGCCGGTGGCGGTTCGAGGCGTCGACAGCGCCATTCTCGACCCGCGCTCCACCTGGGCCGACAAGGCCGGCTATGACCGGCAGGCGGCAAGGCTGGTCGGCATGTTCGCCGTCAATTTCGAGAAATTCGAAAGCCATGTCGATGCCGTGGTGCTGGGTGCGGCGCCGCGCATGCAGGAAGCGGCGGAGTAATCGCGCTACGGGGTTCAGCTTCGTTGAAAGGCCCGGTTCGATCGGGCCTTTTCTTT
This sequence comes from Mesorhizobium sp. M7A.F.Ca.AU.001.01.1.1, assembly GCF_004022735.1. Classification (NCBI taxonomy): domain Bacteria; kingdom Pseudomonadati; phylum Pseudomonadota; class Alphaproteobacteria; order Hyphomicrobiales; family Phyllobacteriaceae; genus Mesorhizobium; species Mesorhizobium sp. M7A.F.Ca.AU.001.01.1.1. Next base: position 5,971 of record NZ_RZPF01000029.1, on the reverse strand, counting down.
TTCGATCCGCCGCGCCATGACTGCGGCATGGCGAGCGACGACAACATCATCATATCAGGCGATGCGGTGATCCATCCGGGCGACCTGCACGAGGATTTCATCCGCTCGTCCGGTCCCGGCGGCCAGAACGTCAACAAGGTGGCGACGGCGGTGCAACTGCGCTTCGACGCCGCCAACGCAGCGGGTCTGTCGGAGCGCGTGCGCGAGCGGACGATCAAGCTTGCCGGCCAGCGTGCCACCAAGGACGGCGTCGTTGTCATCGAAGCGGGCCGCTTCCGCACCCAGGAACAGAACCGGGCGGATGCGCGGGCACGGCTGACGGCACTGGTCGCCAAGGCCGCCGAACCGCCGCCGCCACCGCGCAAGAAGACGCGGCCGTCAAAGGGTGCCGTGGAACGGCGGCTGAAGAGCAAGGCCGGGCGAGGCACGATCAAGAAGCTGCGCGGCCGGGTGGAGAACGATTAAGCACCGCGAAGCTGCAACGCGCGGGTGGCTTCCAATTCTGGGTTGCAGATGGCAAGCTGCGATCACCCACCACAGCAATGGAGACCAACGATGGGCATGTTCGATTTCGTCAAGAGTGTCGGCAAGAAACTGGGCATCGGCGGTGACGACGAAGCCGCACCCACGGCCGACACACTCAAGAAGGAGCTCGATTCGCACAAGCTCGGCACCGATGGCGTCGAGGTCGTCGTCAACGGCGATACGGCGGTGCTGAAGGGTGTGGTCAAGGACCAGTCGATCTTCGAGAAGGCGGTCATCGCCGTCGGCAACACGCTCGGCGTCTCCAAGGTGCAGGCGGACGAATTACAGGTCGCGCCAGCACCTGGCACGGCCGCCGCCCCGGCCAAGGAGCCCACCTTTTACACCGTGAAGAAGGGCGACAATCTCTGGAAGATCGCCGAGAAAAGCTACGGCAAGGGCCAAGGCGTCAAGAACACGGTCATATTCGAGGCCAACAAGCCGATGCTGACCCATCCCGACAAGATCTATCCGGGCCAGGTGCTGCGCATCCCCGACCTCGCCTGATCGGCGACTGCCAATTCGACAAGAGCGGCGGCTTTCGGGTCGCCGTTTTCATTTGATCGTGACATTTTACGGTTCCGAACCATCCAAGAGGCGATCGAATCCGTGCTCGTTCTGCCCAAAGGCGTCCGCCACATGCCGGCCTACCTGTCACGCACCGTGCAGGAAGAACTGGTCGACGAGGTGAGACGGATCGTGCAGCAGGCGCCGCTGTTCGTGCCGGCCATGCCGCGCACCGGCAAGGAGATGAGCGTGCGCATGACCAATTGCGGGCCGCTGGGCTGGGTCACCGACAAGGAGCACGGCTATCGTTACCAGCCGGCGCATCCGCTAACCGGGGCGCCTTGGCCGCCAATTCCGGATGCGCTGCTCGACCTGTGGCGCGAGGTCTCGGGCTATCCGCATCCGCCGGAAGCGTGCCTGATCAATTTCTACACGGCGGATGCGAAGATGGGCCTGCATCAGGACCGCGACGAGGCCGACTTTTCGGCGCCGGTCGTCTCCGTCTCGCTCGGCGACGACTGCCTGTTCCGGGTTGGCCAGACCACGCGTGATGGCGCCACCAAGTCGTTCAGGCTGCAAAGCGGTGATGTCGTGGTGCTCGGCGGCGAGGGGCGGCTGTGCTTTCACGGCGTCGATCGGATCTATCCCTCGACCTCGGCGCTGCTGAAAAACGGTGGGCGGATCAATCTGACATTGCGACGGGTGACGAAGCCGGCCGTCACAGCTTCCTGAGCGCCACTTCCTCGATCAGGTGGTCGGCGCCCTTGCGCAGGATCAAGTCGGCGCGGGCCCGCGTCGGCAGGATGTTCTCGCGCAGATTCTTCAAATTGATGTTGGTCCACAGGCCTTCGGCGATGGCGCGCGCCGAACCCTCCGACAGCTGCGAGTAGCGGTGAAAGAAGGAGTCCGGATTGCGGAAGGCGGTCTCACGCAGCCGCATGAAGCGGGAAATGTACCAGTTGTGGATCAGCTTCTCGTCGGCATCGATGTAGATGGCGAAATCGAAGAAGTCCGACAGGAAAGGCACGATCTTGCCGTCCTGCGGCAGCTTGCCGGGCTGCAGGACATTGATGCCTTCGAAGATCAATATGTCGGGCCGGTCGATGGTGACGAACTCGCCGGGAATGACGTCATAGGTGAGGTGCGAATAGACCGGCGCGCGGACATCGGGCAGCGCCGACTTGATGCCCGACAGGAAGCGCAGCAGCGCGCCGACATCGTAACTGTCTGGAAAACCCTTGCGCTCCATCAGGTTCTCGCGGCGCAGGACCTCGTTGGGCAGCAGGAAGCCGTCGGTGGTGATGAGATCGACCTTGGGGCTCGACGGCCAGCGCGCCAAAAGCTCCTTCAGCACGCGTGCGGTGGTCGATTTGCCGACCGCGACGGAACCGGCGATGCCGATGATGAAGGGCGTCTTGACCACGTCGACCGCGTTGAAGAAGGCCTGGCGTTGCCGAAACAGCAGCTGGCTCGCTTCGACATGAGCCGACAACAGCCGCGACAGCGACAGATAGATGCGCGTGACCTCTTCGAGATCGACCGGATCGTTGAGCGACCGCAGGCGGCGGAATTCGTCCGCACTCAGCGTCAGCGGCGTGTCGGCGCGGAATTGCGACCATTGCTCGGCGGAGAAGAAGCGAAACGGGGAATACTTCTCGGTCGGCGCGAGCTGATCCATCGAGATACCTGCCCTTCCTCGCGGTCAGCCCTTGGGCCGTGACGCCTTCTCGGCGATGCCCGAACGCCGGGTGCGGCCTTCGAGCTCCTTGAGCACGTCGCTCAGCAAAACCCCCGAGAGGCCGAGAACGACGAGCCAATGATATATAAGATCGGCACTTTCCGAAACGAGGGCCTGTTTGTCGCCCTTGACGGCGGCAATCACCGTCTCGACTGCTTCCTCGCCGAGTTTCTGCGCCGCCTTGTCGATGCCGCGCGCGAACAGTTTTGCCGTCCACGAGTCCGGGTCGCCGGAATGGGCGCGTTCCCTGATGGTTTCTTCAAGACCTGACAGCGAAAACTCAGCCATGGCGCCATCTATCTGCTTGTTTAGGCATGATCTTTTCCGAAAACCGGTTCCCACTTTTCGGGATCATGCTTTAGGGCCGATTATTCACAGAGTCCAGCCGCATCGGCAGCCCTGCGGCGGCCATATGCGCCTTGGCCTGCGCTATCGTGTAGGTACCGAAATGGAAGATGGACGCGGCCAGCACCGCACCGGCATGGCCGTCGCGAATGCCTTCGACCATGTGGTCGAGCGTGCCGACGCCGCCGGAAGCGATGACCGGCGCGCGCACGGCGTCTGATATCGCGCGGGTCAGCGCGATGTCGTAGCCGGCCTTGGTGCCGTCGCGATCCATCGAGGTCAGCAGGATCTCGCCGGCGCCGCGATCGACCATTTTCCGCGCGAACTCGACCGCGTCGATGCCGGTCTTTTCGCGCCCACCATGGGTGAAGATCTCCCAGCGGTCGGCCTCACCGGTGGCGGACACTTTCTTGGCGTCGATGGCGACGACAATGCACTGGTTGCCGAACTTGTCGGCAGCCTCGGCAACGAAGTCCGGGTTCTTCACCGCCGCCGTGTTGATCGACACCTTGTCCGCGCCGGCCAAGAGCAGCTTCCTGATGTCGGCGACCTGGCGCACGCCGCCGCCGACGGTCAGCGGCATGAAACATTGTTCGGCGGTGCGTGCGATGACGTCGAAGATGGTCTCGCGATTGTCCGACGAAGCAGTGATGTCGAGGAAGCAAAGCTCGTCGGCGCCGGCCGCGTCATAGGCCTTGGCCGCCTCGACCGGATCGCCGGCGTCGACGAGATCGACGAAGTTGACGCCCTTGACGACACGGCCGTTCTTGACGTCGAGACAGGGGATGACACGGGCTTTCAGCATCAGCGGCCCTCTATCGTGGCGATGAGATCGTTCAGCAACTGGCCGACCAGCGGCGGAACATCGGCCTGCGCGTCGAAAGCCGGATCGTAGGCGGAGACGGTGATGCCGACGACCGGCACCGCAAGCGCCATGGCGCAAGTGGCGTCGCGCAACTGCTCCGGGCTCGGGCCGCCCGAAGTGATATAGCGGTTGGCCTGCAACTCGCGGGGATCATGCACGTCCATATCGAGGTGCATGTGCACGCGTTTGGCGCCGGCGATCTTCAGTCTTTCGGTCGCCTGGGCCACCCCGGCGCATTCCGTCCGCACGATCGGCAGCGTCTCCAGCAGCCGCTTCTCGTCCGGATCGAGATCGCGCGCGTTGACGAGCACGCAACGCGACGGATCGATCGGCTTGAAGCCGGGAATGGCCGACGCCATCGGCCTCCAGCACAGGCCAAGCACCGTCGCCAGCGCCATGCCGTCGAGAAAGCCGTATGCCGATGTCTCGGGCGTGTTGAGGTCGCCATGCTGGTCGGCCCAGATGATCGCATCGGCGTCCTCGCCGGCGACCGCACCGGCTGATGTCAGGCAATTTCCCGCAAGGACGATGGGAAACCGACCGGCGTCACGGGCAAGGCGAACCTCGGTCGCAACCGCGTTGCAGACAGCAAAGCCGGTGGCGATCTCGCGCTCCTGGATGTCTCCGACCCTGCCGATGTCTTCCACCGTAACGTCATGGCCGGCCATGGTCAGCGCGTCGACGAGCCCGCCTGATATCAGTGCGTCCGGGCCCTGGCCCATGCCGCCATGGTAATGACCGCTGTCGTAGGAGGCCAGGATGATGGAGATTTTCACGTCCGCGTCTCCGCCCTGCCCTGCAGGATCGCCAGGGCCTCGGCCGGATCGATGCGGCCGTCATAGAGCGCGCGCCCGGAGATCGCCCCTTCGAGCTTTTGCGCATCGGGCATGGTCATGCGCATGATGTCGGCGATCGAGGCGAGGCCGCCCGACGCGATGACCGGGATCGATACGGCATCGGCGAGATCGATGGTGGCGTCCCAGTTGATGCCTGTCAAAACGCCGTCGCGATCGATATCGGTGTAGATGATGGCGGCGACTCCGGCGCCCTCGAATTTCCTCGCCAGTTCGACGACGCCGAGGCTCGACGCCTCGGCCCAGCCCTCGACGGCGACCTTGCCGCCCTTGGCGTCGATGCCGACGGCGACCTTGCCCGGAAACGCCTTGCAGGCCTGTCTGACCAGGTCCGGGTCACGCACCGCCACCGTGCCGAGGATGACACGGGCCAGCCCGCGATCGAGCCAGTCCTCGATCTGCGCCAGCGTGCGGATGCCGCCGCCGAGCTGCACAGGGTTCTTCGTCGCCTTGAGGATGGCGCCGACCGCCGCGCTGTTGACGCTCTGGCCCTGGAAAGCGCCGTTGAGGTCGACGACATGCAGCCATTCGAAGCCCTGTTGCTCGAAGGCCCGCGCCTGCGCTGCAGGATCATCGTTGTAGATGGTCGCGGTGGCCATGTCGCCGTGCTTCAGGCGCACGCACTGGCCGTCCTTGAGATCGATGGCGGGGAAAAGGATCATCCGTTCAGGCGCCTTCCACAATGGCGAAATGCGATGTCGAATAGAGACGTCGGAACTTCAGCGCCGCCTGGTATTCGGGCGAATGGAAGCAGGCGAGTGCGACCGCGTAGCTCTCGAACTCGATGATGACATGGCGATTGCCCGACGACCCTTCCGGGCTCGACGACTGACCGCCGCGGGTCAGGAATTTTGCGCCATATTTGTCGAAAGCCGCTTTGTTGGCGGCAATGTATAGCGGATAGTTTTCCGGATCGGTCACCTCGACCATCGCCATCCAGTAACCCTTCTTGCTCATCGGTTTCCCCTTTGCTTGAGCATGATCTCGGGACAAACGGGACCGTTTGTCCGAGAAAACCGGGGTCCACTTTTCGGGATCATGCTCTAGGGCCTCCAGCGCAGGAAATTGGTGATCAGGGCGAGGCCCAGCGCCTGGCTCTTTTCCGGGTGGAATTGCGTGCCGACGAGATTGTCGCGGGCG
>NZ_RZPF01000300.1:0-7271 GCF_004022735.1 Mesorhizobium sp. M7A.F.Ca.AU.001.01.1.1 | reverse complement strand
GAATTGGACATGACCGAGCAGCCGGTGAGCTTAACGCTGGTGCTGCCGGAAAACAGCACCGCCTGCGACGCGGACGGATCGAGCGCGAGCATGCAAGCACTCGAGGCATCGGTAATGACGGCCACCGCCCTCGCCTGTTCGGGAACCTTTTCCTGTGTGAAGATCAGGGTGAACATCCGGTCGAGCTTCTGGCCGACGATCACCTCGACCGCTTTTTTCGCCGTATTCGGTCCGGACGCGGGCGGCGTATTGACGACGATCGTGCCCGAGCCCAGCCCGTTCGACGCCGCGGACTGGGTCGCAGCCGCGACGATCGTCGGCTTGTCGGAACCCGAAATCTGTTCGAGCGCTCCGGCATAGGCGGCTGCATCGGCCGTCGCCTGCAATCTCAGGCTGTTGTAGTACCAATAGGAGGTCTCGACGCCGAAGCCCGCAGCGCCGACAACGACCGGCAAGGTGAGGGCAAAAATGGTGGCGACATTTGCGCCCGTGCTCCGGCGCATGGCGTCCATTACAAGCCGAACACGGGTGAAGCTATTCAAGGCCATGGCTTAGATTAGAAAGCACGCATAAATGAACGAATGGCTAAAAAGTTCGGTGCATTTTTGAGCAGTGGTCCATTGGCTTCAAAAAAGAAGTGCTTCGCTGGCTGATCAACGCGCGAGCGCACTTCCTGGCAAGCGAGAAGGGCTAGGGCCAGCGGGAGGCGGCGAGAGAGAGCATCGATGTCCTAGAGCATCCGCCTGCGATAGGCAGCCATGGGTTCGCACCCGATCAGCGAACTTGCCGTCGAAGGCAGCAAACACCGATGTGTTGCTGCTCGCACTGTTGGAGAATGCAGTGGGAAGCCAAAGCTGTGCAGGATTTTCTTCAAGCGGAAAGAATCGGCATCGGCTCCGCAACCACCCCGGCCGACATCTCTCTTTGCACGGCTTGGAAAAACCTGCGCACTTCATCGCTGGCTGCTGTTCTGTCCCTGCCGGAGCCGACCACAAGATCGAGCAACTCCGACGCCTTGGCCCTCCAGAACGAGGTGGCGGTCTCGCCATGCAGGTTGCCGAGCTTGGCAGCAACCTCTCTGACCAAGAATACCTGACGGTCGATCGGGAATGCACGGATTTTTTCTGGGGACATCTTCCGAACCATGAGACTGACGCAACGAATCAACCATTGCCAACAAGCAATGGCGTAGCCGGGAAGGTGGAAACGGAAGCTTAACGGCGCTGACGTGGGTGCGGGGACGCAACGATACGCTCGCGACATCGCCTGTGCGTCAAACGCGCTTCATTGGTTGCAGTGGGGGGCAGGCGAAACGGCGGCGGCCCTTAGGCCTGGAGCGCCCTCGCCTCACCGCCGCGCTTGCGCGGCGTCATCATATCCCTGGCCATCAGTCCGCTGGCCCGGCAAAACGCCATGAACGCCCGGCAAGCATCCTCGGTCTTGACCACGTCTACCGTGGCCCCAAAGCAGGCGTTGAAGGCTTTCTGGTAGATCGGGCCCTGACGGCGCGCAGGCCAGTCCTGGAGAAAATCGAGCGCCTGTTCGACGCCGTAGATCTCCTCGACCGGCAGGCCGGGCGCGGGCGCTATGCGCACCGGCACCTCGAATTGCAGTCTGTCCATTTCCTGTCTCCCGAACTGGCGCCACCGCAGCAACGCCGTTCGTCGTCAAAAGTTGCTTTGACCGGCTTTTGGCCCAGAAATGTGTCGTCACTTGGGTCGCTGAACCGCCCATGCAAGGCGAATATCTCGAACTGTGCGGGTGCATCGGGCAGTTCTTCCTTGAACCTTTTGCCCTCAAGTGCCAAATCTGGGGAGATCTTCACGTCGGCTCTCTTGCAGGGCCCTACCCGCTACACGGACAAAATGGTCACCTATCTCGACGCTGCCACGGCCCCGCTCAGAAATACCGGCCAGATCCGCCTCTATGGCGAGGACGGCTTTGCCGGCATGCGCAAGGCATGCGATCTCACCGCGCGCTGCCTCGACGAGCTGGTGCCGATGGTCCAGCCCGGGGTCACCACCGAAGCAATAGACCGCTTCGTCTTCGAATTCGGCATGGACCACGGCGCGCTGCCGGCGACGCTCAACTATCGCGGCTACACGAAATCATCCTGCACCTCGATCAACCATGTCGTCTGCCATGGCATTCCCGACAACAAGCCGCTCAAGGATGGCGACATCGTCAACATCGACGTCACCTACATCCTCGACGGCTGGCACGGCGATTCTTCGCGCATGTATCCGGTCGGCACGATCAAGCGCGCCGCCGAGCGGCTGCTCGAAGTCACGCATGAATGCCTGATGCGCGGCATTGCGGCGGTCAGGCCGGGCGCCCGCACCGGCGCCATCGGCGCCGCCATCCAGACCTTTGCCGAAGGCGAGCGCTGCTCGGTGGTGCGCGACTTCTGCGGCCACGGCGTCGGCCAGTTGTTCCATGACGCGCCGAACATCCTGCATTACGGCAGCGCCAATGAAGGCGTCGAGATGCGGCCAGGCATGATCTTCACCATCGAGCCGATGATCAATCTGGGCAGGCCGCACGTGAAGGTTCTGTCGGATGGCTGGACCGCGGTAACGCGCGACCGCTCGCTGTCGGCGCAGTACGAGCACACGATCGGCGTGACCGACACAGGGTGCGAGATTTTCACGCTGTCGCCCAAAAAGCTCGATCGCCCCGGCCTGCCGGCTTAGAGCGCACCTTACCCGGCGGGAGGCCGTCTATGCCGACTGCACATCCGCGGCATTCGGCAGGTCGATGGTAACGACCAGTCCGCTGGGCTGGTTGTCCTCCAATTCGATCCTGCCGCCGTGCCCCTGGACGATGTCGGCAACGATCGAGAGGCCCAGACCGAAGCCATGCTTCGACGCAATGCCGCGCGACGCATCTTCCTTGAAGAATGGTTCGAAAACACGGGCACGTGCCGTCATCGGAATACCCGGCCCGTCGTCCCCTACCGTGATGCGCGCCGCCGTGCCGGTCGCCGTCAAGGCGACCGTGACATTGCCAGCGAATTTGACCCCGTTGTCGCAAAGATTGGCGATCGCACGCGCCAATGCATTGGGCTTGCACCAGCCCAGAAGCCGGTCCGGCCCGGAATATGAGACAGGAAATCCGACATCGGAGAATTCGGCGCAGACGGTTTGCAGAACGCTGGCAATATCGGCGCGCTGCAGCTTCTCCGTCGAAACATCGTTGCGCAGGTAGGTAAGGGTCTCATCGATCAAGATTTCGATGTGCTGGACATCGGACAGGATTGCGGTTCGGATTGGGCCATCATCCATGCGCTCGGCGCGAAGCCGCAGCCGCGTCAAAGGCGTGCGCAGATCATGACTGACGCTGCGCAACATGCGCGTGCGGTTTTCGATCATCGTGCGGATACGCGTCCTCATCCTGTTCAGGGCGCGCGCCAACCCCACCATTTCAATGGAGCCGTGTTCGACGAAGAGCTGGTCGCCATTCTCGATCTCGGCCGAACCGACTGCCGCCGAGATGCGCTTCAACGGATCCGTCACGGCCCAAACCGCAAACAGCCAGATCAGCACGGGCAAGGCAACGAAAGCCATGAACCTGTAGAACGAGGCACGGACGAGGCCCGATGTCAGCCAGGAATCGGGCATGCCGAAATGGGCCAGGACGTCCTGCTGGTCGAGGTCGATGACAAACGCGTATCGGCCGCCGATCCTTATCCAGCGTCCCTCAACCGTCCCCCTGTCGATACGCAAAAGCCATTCGACACTTCGCCATTGCAGATAGGACTGGGGAATGCCGGTTATCCGGTCCTTGGGCAATATCTCGAAATCAAAGCCGGCCCGCTTTGCTGTCGCCAGAATTGCGCCACGCGCCTGCGCCGGCGTTTCTTGCAACAAGGCAGCAACAACGGCCGCACGCCCGGCGTTATCTTCCGCGGCGGGAAGATCGGCGTTCTCTATGAAACTCTCGACGACCGAACCGACGAACATGATCACGATCACCGCGATGAAAATGATTGCCACAAACTGCCCACGCACGGACTGTGGCAAGAAACGGCGGATGAAATCCCTTATGCTTCCTCCACCGTCGCGGTGAAGATGTAGCCACCCAACCGAACGGTCCTCAAAAGCACCGGATCGCGCGCATCCTTTTCGATCTTCCTGCGGATTCGACTGATATGGACATCGACGCTACGCTCGATCGGCCCCGCGAGCCCGGCATGGGTTACGCCCAGAAGTTCCTCACGAGAGAGAACCCGGCCTGCATTGCGACAAAACGCAAGCAACAGGTCGAATTCATGCGTCGTGGTCGTCACCCGCGCATTGTTGGGGTCATGCAATTGCCGGCGTATGGGATCAAGGCGCCAGCCGTTGAAACGAAGTACCTTCGACCAGTCCCGCTCGTCGGGATCATAGGCTGTACGGCGCAGCAGCGCCCGTATCCTGGCCGTCAGTTCACGCGCGCTGAACGGTTTCGTCACATAGTCGTCCGCGCCGATTTCCAGCCCGAAGATGCGGTCGATTTCCTCGCCGAGCGCGGTCAGCATCAGGATCGGAATGTTGGTTGCGGCACGAAGGCGGCGGCAGATGTTGAGACCGTTTTCGCCCGGCAACATGACATCGAGCACGATGAGATCGAATTTCTGGGTGCGAAGCGCGGCATTCATCTGGACGCCGCTCTCGGCAATTTCCACAGTCATGCCGTTGTCGGTGAGCGTGTCGCCCAGCATGCGTGCGATCTCCAGATCGTCTTCGACAATGAGGATGCGCGAACCTTGCCTTGCCGACCTGGATTCGGCGCTCAAATCGCTTTGGTGCCGTTGCTGTGCCATTCCGGAGCTTGTCCAGCTTGCATTTGGTGCCCTGGGTAGGCGTCAGAACCGATATCCGACGAGAAGCATCCCTGAAGGCTGGATCTTTTCGACGACGACGGGGCTGTCGGCAGCGTCACCCAAGAGAACGCCGACCCCCGCTTCGCCGCGCACCATCCAGTTCTCGTCGAGCATATATGTGGCGGAAATCGAAAAATCGGCGCGCTTCAAACCGGCGCCGGCATCATAGCGCGCCAGCCCCGAGCGAGCCGATTGCTCGGGCGTGACACCAAAATAGGCCTGCATGTAATTTTCGTCGGCGAACACGGCGGACGCGCTGGCGCCGATCATCAACGATTGAGACAGAGGCCGGGTCACCTCGATCCCCACCCTGCCCTCCAGGCCATCGCTGCCGCCGATGGTCTTGTCCAGCTGCGCGAATATTTCGGCCGGACCGAACTTCGCCGCTGCCTTCACGCCGACCGTCGCGCCCATGTCGACATCCCCCAAGCCGCGCAGATGGTCGGAGTCGTCTTCCTTGCGGCCCATCTCATAGCCAAGCCGCGCGCTGAAGGCGAACGGTCCTTGTTCATAAACGGCGATGTTGGCACCAGTCGGATCGATCGTCACCGTGTCGAGGAATGTCGCCGTGACGAAAGGCACCGGCATGATCTTGAACTCATTGCTGCCCTCGTATTTGGGGACGATGATGGCGCCGCCGCCGAGCACGACGTGCCAGTCGGACAGTTTCTGTTCGAAGCGCCCGAAACGGGAAGGCTCGGGCGGCAGGGTAAAATCATCGGAATTCACCGCAATGGCGTCTGCCGCCAGCGCGCCGTCCGAATGGGCTGAAAGCAGGATTGCCATGACCGCAAGAGATGCCCGGCCGGCAAATAGTCCAGAGTCAATTTTGGCGAACATGCGTGCTCCAGTATAGCGAGGCAAAGAGCCTCCGATGGCGTCACCATGTCAGGTGAAAGTGGCCGCATGCGTTAAGTGATGTTAAGTTTTGTTGCGCAATCGTGGTTTCATCTTGCCGTATAGGGAGGCCCTAGGCTGACAGTGGGCTGCCACGATCTGCCGTGGATCGTCTCGCGATCGGAGAACGGAACTGTTTCAATCCAGGCCAGAACAGCTCTAATGTCTGTGCCGGAGCAATGTGGGCGGGGTATGGGGAACACAAGCGACGATGACGAGCGGAGTTTCTTCTCCGAAGCGCCGATGCGGCCTGCTGCGAAAGCCAAGGCGACGCTCGACGAAAAGCCGCATTACCTCGGCCATCGCGACCGCTTGCGCGAGCGCTTTGCCCTGGCGGGTCCGGACGCCCTGCCCGATTACGAACTTCTGGAACTTCTGCTCTTTCGCCTGATCCCTCGTGCCGACACCAAACCGGCGGCCAAGGCGCTGCTGGCACGCTTCGGCACGCTGGCCGAAGTGCTTGGCGCCCCGGTGGGCCTGCTGCAGGAGGTCAAGGGCATCGGCCCTGCGGTGGCACTCGACCTGAAAATCCTCGCCGCAACGGCGCAGCGCATGGCACGCGGCGAGGTCCACGGCCGCGAGATCCTCTCGTCCTGGCAGCAGCTCCTCGACTATTGCCGCTCAGCAATGGCCTTCGAGGCGCGCGAGCAGTTCCGCATCCTGTTCCTCGACAAGAAGAACGCGCTGATCGCCGACGAGGTGCAGCAGACGGGTACTGTCGACCACACGCCTGTCTACCCGCGAGAAGTGATCAAGCGGGCGCTCGAACTCTCGGCGACTGCCATTATCCTGGTCCACAATCACCCGTCAGGCGACCCGACGCCATCGCGCGCCGACATCGAGATGACGAAGGAGATCATCGACGCGGGCAAGCGGCTGGGCATCGCGGTGCACGACCACATCATCATCGGGCGGAAGGGATATGCCAGCATGAAGGGCCTGCTGCTGATCTGAGGTGGCAGGGCCGGCGCCAACGCCGATCGACCCCGACCACACGATCCCAGAGATCGGGGCGGGCGAAACCGGCTAGAACAAGCGACTGGCGGAATCAGGAGAGCACGATCATGGCGAAGACAAAAGTCCTTCTTGTCGGCGAAAGCTGGGTGAGTTCGGCGACCCACTACAAGGGGTTCGACCAGTTCGGCAGCGTCACCTTCCATCTCGGGGCAACGCCCCTGGTCGACGCCTTGAAGGACAGCGAATTCGATCTCGACTACATGCCCGCTCATGAGGCCGTCGAGAAGCTGCCTTTCACCATGGAAGGGCTGTCGCAATACAGGACGATCATCCTGTCCGACATTGGCGCAAACTCGCTGCTGCTTCATCCCGATGTCTGGCTGCACGGCAAGACAGTGCCGAACCGGCTCAAGCTCCTGCGCGACTGGACGCTGGCCGGCGGCGGCCTGATCATGATCGGCGGTTACTTCAGCTTCCAAGGCATTGACGGGAAGGCGGGCTGGCATCGCACGGCGGTCGAGGAGGCGCTGCCGGGGACCTGCCTTCCCAATGA
>NZ_RZPF01000299.1:0-7272 GCF_004022735.1 Mesorhizobium sp. M7A.F.Ca.AU.001.01.1.1 | reverse complement strand
CTGGCTGCCGCGCCGGCTGGCTTCCTTCCATGAAGCCTATCCGGCCGTCAGGCTGAGCGTCTCCATCGGCAACACCAGGCAGGTTGAGGCCAATGTCCTCGATGGCGCGGCGGATCTCGGCCTGGTCGAGGGGCGCACCGAGTCCGACATCCTGCGCCGCACCAAGGTCGACGTCGACAGGCTGATGCTGGTGGTTGCCAGCACGCATCCGGAGATCGCCGAAGTTGCGCCCGGCCACTCCGACATCAAGGACCTGCGCTGGATCATCCGCGAGGGCGGTTCGGGCACACGCGAAGTGCTGGAGGATCTGGCGCGCCACGAAGGCATTTCGCTCGCCGACTTGCAGATTTTTTTGGTGCTGCCGAGCAACGAGGCTATCCGCCAGGCGGTCGAGGCGGGAGCCGGCGCCACCATCATTTCGGAGCTTGTCGTGGCCCGCGCCGTGGCTGAAGGCAGTCTCAGATCCGTGCCGCTCGAATTGCCGAAACGCGACTTCGCCATGATCACCCATCGCGATCGCCAGGCAAGCCTGGCCCAGATGGCGCTTAAGGCGCATCTCGACGGCAAGGCGGATGCCCCGTCGGCGGGCTAGAGTATCAGAGTTTGCGGCTTTGCCGTTGGCTCGGAGGTCTTGGTACTTTGTATCGAGTGGCTGATTGAAACGCCTCACCACGACCTTCCTCCCCAGATGGGCTCGCTAGCGCTGTCCGCCTCGACGCCCAGCCGTCACTCTGGCAATCCGGCGTCCCGCAGCGCGCTTCCCAGAGTCTCCGCGAGCGCTGGCGCACAGCGCACGCCAGCAAATTGGCGGCTGTAGCGGAAGCCCGGCTGAAGCTCGCGCACGCGCGCGGCGGCGGCCCTCGCTTCGTCCAGCCGGCCGAGTTTGGCGAGCGCAGCGGTCAGTTGCACGTAGGTGATGCTGTGTGCCGGATTGGCTTGAACGGACTTGTAGGCTGCGCGACAAGCTTCTTCGTAACGCCCGCGCAGCAAATGGCTCATTGCTTGGGCGTCAAACGCGGCCCAAGCCCACGAATCGAACGGGCTTAGCCGGATACCCTTCTCGCTCCATTCTATCGCGCGCTCTGCTTCGCCGGCCCATCCGAGAACGACGCTGCCAAGAATGTAAGTCAGCGCCGATGACGGGCTAATGGCGAGGGCTGCGTCTAATGCCGTGAATGCAGCGGCGCGATCATGCACGAGATCGTATGCGTCGAGACTCTCTGGGCGCTTCCGCCTGACACGTTCAATTTCCGCTTTTCGCAAGCTTGGAGCAATCGCGCCCACCGCTGATAGCGCGATTTCGTCCTGAAGCGCGAAAATGTCCTCCGAACTGCGGTCGTAGCGCTCGGCCCACACGTGCGCGCCGGTCGATGCATCGATCATCTGAGCGGTTACGCGCACACTACCGCCAGCTTTGCGCACGCTGCCTTCGAGGACATATCGTACGCCAAGCTCGCTGCCGACCTGCTTCACGTCCACGGCGCGGCCTTTGTAAGCGAAGGTCGAGTTTCGCGCGATAACGAAAAGCCATTTTATGCGTGCCAGGCCGGTGATGATGTCATCGACCATTCCATCGGCGAAGTACTCCTGTTGCGGATCTCCGCTCAAGTTCGAGAACGGCAGGACCGCCACGGAAGGCTTCTCAGGCAAGGTCGGCGCCGACGCGGTGCGGGCGGCTGCAAAACGATCAGGGACACTCGTCGCAACAGCCGGTCCTACATAGCGATAGCCTCGGCGCGGCAGTGTTTCGATCCAGCTCTCAGCATCCGCTGCGTCGGCCAATACCCGGCGCAAGGCCGCGATCTGGACCGTCAGGTTGTTGTCGGCAACCGCCAATTTGCCCCAGCCGGCTTCGACCAGCGCGTCTTTGGATACCGGTACGCCCGCGTTTTGGAGCAGCAAACGCAGAAGCGAAACGGCGCGTTGCCCAAGCATGGTTGGCTCGGTGCCGTGATACAAAATGCCCGCCACCTGATCGAGACGGAACGGGCCAAACTGATAAAGGTCGCCTCCGATTGTCATCCAACGCTTTTAGCAAATTTTTGGGAACGAATTCACGACTTTCCCGGCATCGACGGCCAATGTCGCACAGGTGCTTGCCGGAAGTAAGCACCCAGTCAAAGGAGGATCCTATGAGCGCCAATGCCATTATTCGCATGCCCGACGAGAAGAAGGGGATCATGCTGCGTGGTCAACCTATGGTCTTCCTCGTCACCGGCGAAAACACCAAGCACACGAGCATGTTCGACTGGACGATCCCAGCGGGATTCGCCACCGGACGGCATGTTCACCGTGTGCAGGAAGAGACGTTCTACCTGCTCGAAGGCGAGTGTGCGTGGCATGTCGGCGACAAGACGGTTCGCGCAACGCCCGGAACCTATCTGTTCATTCCACCGGGAGTGCCGCACGACATCACGAATGTCAGTGAGAGACCCGCCCGCGTGCTGATGACCGTCTCTCCGCCTGGCCACGAACGCTACTTCGAAGAACTTGCCAAACTCGCGGCGCAGGGTGCGCCGGACCCAAAAGCCCTCGCTGAGCTGCGGAACCGCTACGATACTGACCAGCTCTCGACTTTGACGACACGCGGGTAGGCATCTGTCACGGCGGCCCCACGACAGCTTCTGGCCCATTGCGACATATCGCGCTGGCGCACGAGCTTGGTCGCTATCGGCGCAAAGCGGACGTGATCTTCATCGCATCACGCCGAAGGTTATGGGTACACGACCTGGCCTAAAGCGGATCAGTAATCTCTGAAAAGCTGGACCGCTCGAAGAAAGCCTCAGCCGAACTTGCGTTGCGCATCCAGCGCCAGGCCAAGTCCGACCGAGCCGAACATGTCGCCTTCGATGACGGATGCCTGCGGCACCAGCGACAGGATCTCTCGTTTGGCCAGCGGGATCGCGGTCGATCCGCCGGTCAGGAACACCGCGGTGATGTCGGACGGCTTCACCTCAGCGTCCCTGATAGTCTGCCCGACCGTTGCGGTGACCCGCTCGATGTCCCTGGCAATCGTCGCGTCGAGCCCGCTGCGCGTGATTTCGGCGGTGAACTCCGCACCCGGCAGCTTCACAGCGACCTCTGCGGATGACCTGTCGGTCAGCTCTATCTTGGCCTTCTCGACACGTGCGGCCAGCGCGTGTCCGTAGCGGTGTTCGACGACGTGGATGAAACGGTCGACGAGGTCGGCGCGCTCGGCCTCGTAGCGGATCTGGCGCAGATGCGTCATCGCCTTGGCGGTGTAGACCAGGTTGATGCGCTGCCATGTGGCGAGGTCGATGAAATAGCTTGCCGGCAGGTTGCGCTTGCCGTCCTTGGTCGGCGTCAAATAGCCGAGCTGCGGCATGACATGGGCGATGCTCAGCAGCCGATCGAAATCCGTACCGCCGATATGGACGCCCCGGCTGGCCAGGATGTCGTCCT
Organism: Mesorhizobium sp. M7A.F.Ca.AU.001.01.1.1; assembly: GCF_004022735.1. Lineage (NCBI taxonomy): Bacteria > Pseudomonadati > Pseudomonadota > Alphaproteobacteria > Hyphomicrobiales > Phyllobacteriaceae > Mesorhizobium > Mesorhizobium sp. M7A.F.Ca.AU.001.01.1.1. The sequence continues at coordinate 3,849 of NZ_RZPF01000299.1, read as the reverse complement.
TGCGGTCGAGCGAACGGGAGCGCTGCGGCGAGACCCGCACGATCGAGAAGTCCGACGTGCCGCCGCCCATATCGATGATCAGCGCCAGTTCCTCGCGTGTCACCTTCTGCTCGTAGTCGAGCGCCGCCGCGATCGGCTCGAACTGGAAAGCGATGTGCTTGAAGCCCTGGGCACGTGCGGCGTTCTCGAGTTCGCTTTGCGCCTTCGCGTCGGCCTCGGCATCGTCATCGACGAATTGCACCGGCCGGCCAAGAACGACGGTCTCGACCGTATCGCCGGCATCGGCTTCCAGCCTCTTCTTGAGATGGCCAAGAAACATGCCGACGATCTCCATGAAGCCGATCGACCGCGATTTGATGCGGGTCTTTTCATGGGCCAGCGAACTGCCGAGCACGCTCTTCAGCGAACGCATCAGCCGGCCTTCGATGCTGTCGGTGTAATTGGCGATGGCCTGGCGGCCAAAGCAGGTGCGGTTGTCCTCGAAGTTGAAGAACACGGCACTGGGCAGCGTGACCTGGCCGTTCTCCAGCGCGACGAGGCGCGGCTGCCCGTTGCGGACCACGCCCACGGTGGAGTTCGAAGTGCCGAAGTCGATGCCGCCGAAGGCTGGTCGCATGACAAGTTCCTGCATTTGTCGTCGGCGAGCCGACAGGCGCCATGAGAAATCGCGCGCTGTCCGGGGACGGGCTGCTCTGCCGAACCGAATTGTTTGTGTCTGCCATTTGGCTGGGGAGCGCGATCTACCGCATGCCTCGGCAAAGGGAAACCACTTTTCGGGGAAAATCCTAATCTCGCCGGAAGATCAGCCTTCCGAGCCAGCCGGTCAGCATGGCCAGCGATATCGCGAAGACGCCGTAGAGGAAGGAATAATTGTGGGCGACACGGAAGATCGACTGCTCGAAACCGGATTTGCGGATTTCGAGCTGGGCCGAGCTTTCCTTGATGAACAGACCGCTCTTGAACAGGAACGCGCGGGCTTTGTGGGTTCCAACCGGCACATTCGGCGCCAGCCTGACGGTGGCGCGGAAAAGGTTCTGCGACAGGAATTGCACGCCGCCGACATTCTCGCTGTAGAGGCCGGTCGCTGACTTGCGCTCCCGCAGTGCTGCCGTGAACTCCTCGATCGTCGCCGGGCTGTCGCCGGCATCGGCGGGCTGCATATAGAGGTTGGAGGCGCCGAGCGACAGCTGCTTGTAGCTGTTGGGTTCGGTGATGTCCTGCAGCGGCCGCGTCGTCGCCACCGAATAGGAGACCGGCACGTTTTCGAAGGTCTCAGAGTCCAGATTGACCCAGACGCCGAGCACCCTGTCCTTGCGGCGCACCACCACCGGTTTGGGCGGACCTTCGAGCACGACGATGACGTCGTAGCGGCCCTGGCGCGCGACGAGTGGATCCGGGTTTTCCAGCGAACCGAAGATGGTCAGATCGGCCCCGGAAAAACCGGCGGTGATCGAGACGTTGTCGGTGGAGAGACCGATCTGGATGCCTTCGGTCAGCGGGACCTGTGCCTTCGCCGGCACGGCGGCCGCAAGCAGCGACAGGACAATGGCGGTTGCGAATGTGCTGCGAGCCTTCATCAGTTGAGGCCCGCGGCAGACAGCGAATAGAGGTTGGGCGGGGTGACGAAAAGATCGATCGCCAATCGTATCGCCACCGCCAGCACCAGCAGTGCCAGCAAGGCCCTGAGCTGCTCGCCGCGCAGCCTCTGGCCGGCCTTGGCACCGTACTGCGCGCCGGCGACGCCGCCCGCCATCAACAGGAAGGCCAGCACGACATCGACTGTCTGGTTGGTGGTGGCGTGGACCAGCGTCGTATAGGCGGAGGTGAAGATGATCTGGAACAGCGAGGTGCCGATGACGACATTGGTCGGCACTTTCAGCAGATAGATGAGTGCCGGCACCATGATGAAGCCGCCGCCGACGCCCATGATCGACGACAGGAAGCCGATGCCGGCGCCAAGCCCAAGTACGGGGATGACGCTGACGAACAGTTTTGACGCCCTGAAGCGCATCTTCAGCGGCAAGCGGTGGATCCAGTTGTGCTGGCCGGATTTCTTCAGCACCGGCGCCGCACCGCTGCGCGTCGCGCGCAGCGCATTGACGCTTTCGACCAGCATCAGCCCGCCGACGGTGCCGAGCAGCACGACGTAGAGCAGCGAGATGAACAGGTCGAGCTGGCCGAGCCTGCGCAGGAAGGCGAAGACGTAGATGCCGCCGGTGGAACCGACAATGCCGCCGGCCAGCAACACCCCGCCGAGCTTGAGGTCGAGCGTACCGCGCTTCATGTGCGAAAGGACGCCGGAGACGGAGGAGGCGATGACCTGGTTGGCGCCAGTGGCGACAGCGATCGCCGGAGGGATGTTGTAGAAGATCAAGAGCGGCGTGATGAGGAAGCCGCCGCCGACGCCGAACATGCCCGACAGGAAACCCACCGCCGCGCCCATGGCCAGCAGGACGAAGATATTGACGGAAATTTCCGCGATCGGGAGATAGATGCCCACCCGTCAGTCTCGATCAGTTCTGCCTGTCGGCGAATGCAACCGTTGCGGGCATCTTGGACCGACAAGCCAATTCGTTCTTGCGCCGGAGGTGCTGCGAAGTCAAACCGCGCTACGCCGCCGAAACAAAAAACATCTCAATCAGTTAACAGGCGAATGTGTGGCAAGGGCGTCGTGGAAGCGACGCCTCTGCCGTTATTTGCGCGCCAGCAGTGCCTTCACCAGGTTTTCGTCGACTTCGCCGGTCGCCGCCATCTTGTTGTCGGTCTGGAAAGCCATGATCGCGGTCTTCGTTTTCTGGCCCATCTTGCCGTCGGCGCCGCCGGCGTCGTAGCCGTTCTTGTTGAGAATGCGCTGGATGTTCTGGACGGCCTTCTTCATGTCGATGCTGGCGGTCGTCTGCGGCGCGCCGTCCTGCCAGGACTCGGGAATGTCGGCCGAGTTGGCTGCCGCATCCAGCGGCTTGGCCTTCCACAGCTCGGTCGCGGCGCGGGCGCGCTCGAGCTGCTCGGGCCGCAGCGCATTGGCGATCTCGTCACGCTTGGCCGCCGCATCCTTGTCGCCTGTCTTGGCGACGAGCGCGAACCATTTGTAGGACTCCTCGAGGTTCTGCTTCATGCCGACGCCCTTGGCGGCGAGGATGCCGAGATTGAACTGGCTGTCCTTGACGCCGACGTCGGCCGCCGCCTGGAACCAGTGCGCGGCCGATTCATTGTCGGTCACGCCGTCAGCCGCCATGGCAAACAGCACGGCCAGATTGTGCATGCCGCTGGCGTTGCCCTGTGCCGCGGAAAGCTGGTACCAGGTCTTCGCCTTCTTGATGTCGCGCGCGACGCCGATGCCCTTTTCGTAGAAATTTCCGATACGGTATTCGGCCGGCGCGAAGCCGAGTTCCGCCGATTTCTCGTACCATTTGGCCGCTGCCGCCATGTCTTCCTTGACGCCGCGCGACTCGGCATAGCGCGAGCCGATTTCGAACAGCGCCTTGGCGTCGCCGCTGGCAGCGGCATCACGCAAGGCGGCCGGGCCGGCGTCAGCGGGAATGTCGAATTTTGCCGTCGTCGCCGGCGAAGCGTCCACCGGCGGAACCGCGCCCGTGGTGTCCTTGGCGGTGGTCGGCTCTGTCGCCATAGGCTGGATGCCGGTGGCGGTATCGGTATCGGCAGGTTCGGCGGCGACCGGAACGGTCGAGGCCGGCGCAGCCGAAGCTGTCGTCGTCTCGGACGCCGCTGGGTTTGCATCGGCCGATGTAGCCAAGGCGACGGGGGCGGGAACCGGTTCTGCGATCGGCGCGGCACCCATCGACGGCTCGGCGCCTGACGGCGTGGCAATCATGCTTTGCGCGGCCATGT